>CALLYL010000185.1 GCA_937859535.1 uncultured Myxococcales bacterium | reverse complement strand
CTGACGAAGCTTCAAGAAGAGATCGAGCGAATCAATCAACTTCTCGCAGAAGCTAACGCACGGAAGGAACGGGCCATCTCCCAAGCGCAGTTGACTAGGAGTGGGTATGTCTATGTCATCAGTAACGTCGGCTCGTTCGGTGAGAGCGTCTACAAGATCGGGATGACCAGACGTCTCGATCCAACGGAACGAGTAGATGAGCTGGGCGATGCGTCCGTCCCGTTCCCATTCGACATTCACGCGATGATCTACTCCGAAGACGCTCCCAAGCTGGAGAACACACTGCACAGAGTCTTTGAGCGGCGTCGTGTGAACCTAGTCAACATGCGGAAAGAGTTTTTCCGGGTGGACCTTGCGGAAATCCGTCAGGTTGTCATCAAGCAGCACGGAGAGTTCCAACTCACCCTCATTGCTGAAGCCGAGGAGTACCGCAAGTCGCAGATGAAGCGTGCAGACACAGCGACACCGAATCCACCGCCCTCGCTGCGGCTCGATGACGCATCGACACTTGAGGCTATTGGCAACTGAGCCCGAAACCAGGACGGATGATGCCCTCGCTGTCGGCTCGCTCTGTTGCGTTCCGCCCCGGCTTGGGCTACGAGAGAAGCCAAGGAACGGTGTCCCATGTCCGCAGGTCGAGCGCTGCCGGTGAAAGCTCCGGCGCAGAAAAAGCCCGCTTCTCTTGGTTCTCAGCGCGCGCGCAAGCGGGCCGATGACGGCGAGATGATGGAACCTGTGCCGCCGCCGCTTCCGAGCGATCCGGCGGAACGGGCGGCGCTGTTCGCCAGCATTGAACAGGGAATCGCTGATGGGCGCGCCGGGCGGACGGTCGCTTGGGAAGTGCTCGATCTGGAATGCCGCCAAAGGCACGGCTTGCCGCCTGCATGAGAGTCGAGTTTACGGCCAAGGCTGCCGCTCAATATCGGTTGGCGTTTGATCGAATCGCAGACGCAAACCGCTTTGCCTCGCAGCGCTTTGCGGCTCGCTTGGGTGAACGGCTGCGGCAGATTGGCAGGTTTCCGCAGAGCGGCCACTTCGTAGCCGAGTTTGCAACCCTGCCCGTGCGCCAGTTTATCGTCGAGCCGTACCGCTTTTTCTACGAGATCGACGAGCGCAGCAAGGTGGTGCGCATCGTGTCAGTCTGGCACGGCGCGCAGCTTCCCGCGCAGCCCGACCTTCACGCGCCATAGCTGACGAACTACGCGGCGGCCAAGTGTAGACTCGCCCCAAGTGGCCCGGCGGTGGGGTTACTTCTTCGGCTCGACTTGGCGACGGCAGAGCGGGTGAGTGGTCCGGGTTCTCGCTGTCGGCTCGCTCTGTTGCGTTCCGGTTCGGGTTGGGCTACTCCGAAGTCAAGGAAGGGTGCCTGTGTCCGACTCAGACGACCTCGACAAGATGTTTGATCCTCAGCCGCTCCCAACCGATCCGGCACGGCGGGCGGATCTTTTCGCTCGGCTCGATCGGAGCATTGCGTCGGCACAAGCTGGGCGTCTAGTCGATTGGGAAGATGTAGATCGTCTCACCCGTCAGAGGCATGGCTTGCCCCGTTCCTGAGAAGTGGTCTGCGGCCTACACGCACGTACCTAACCTTGAATACAAGGTGCTTTGGGTGGGTTGAATTCAAGGTTATTGAGACAAGCTTGAATTCGTGGCCTGATGGCTGGGCTGAATTCAAGGTTGACCATGCGGCGTGACCAGCTCCATCAGAAGATCGTGGACCGGCTTGAGCGGCTGCCCCCGCCCCATCAGGCGCACTACGGGGTGGTTCCGCTGCCCCCGCCCGAGTCGATTCCCGTCTACGAACTGAACGCGGCCACAGCGTCCGCCATCGAAGCGATGGGTCGGCTCGATGCCATCGTCGCCACGTCGCCACAGCCGTTTCCGGCAACGCGCATCCTTCATCGGCAAGAAGCGGTGTCCTCATCCGCCATCGAGGGCACGCAAAGCACGCTCGACGAGATTCTCGAAATCGACGCGACGGGTGGGGATTCCGGTCATGGTGCGGCGCGGCAAGTCCGCTGCGACTCGCTGACCTTGGAACACTGTCTAGAGGTCGTGCAGCGCGACGGACGAAACGCTTTCACGGCGGAGTTTATCAAGTCCCTGCATCGCGACATCATGACGACCGATGCGGCCTACGAAGATGTGCCGGGAGAGTTTCGGCAGCGCGTGGTGTGGATTGGCGGCGGGGGGCTCGATATCTCGCACTCGACGCTCAATCCGCCGCCCCCGACGCGCATTGCCGATTGCATGGATGATCAGGTGCGCTTTCTGCGTGATTCCGGGGATGCAGTGCAGCCGCTCCCGCTGCCGATTCGGATGGCGCTGGGGCATGCGCACTTCGAGGCGATTCATCCCTTCCGCGATGGCAACGGACGGGTAGGGCGGATGCTGCTGCCGCTCCAGATGGCGGCGGAAGGTCATGCGCCGCTGTTTCTCTCGCCGTACCTCGAAGCGCACCGCAGCGACTATTACGGAGCGCTGACACAGGCGCAGCAGCGGCTTGTGTTCACTCCGCTGTGTGACTTGCTCTGCCGGGCGGTGGTGGCTGCGGTCAAAGCGGTTGAAGACACGATGCGCGCTCTGCAAACGCTTCGGCACGGCTGGGCCACTACGCTATCCTTCCGGCAAGGGTCGTCAGCGCGGCGGACTCTCGATCTTCTGTCTTCTTGGCCGGTGCTGACGGTGGCGCGGCTGGCGGAGCTACTCGGCGTGAGCTTCCAAGCAGCCAATGATGCGGTGGTGCGTCTGGTGCAGGTGGGAATCCTGATGGAGCGCACGGGCTACCAAAAGAACCGCATCTTTGTTGCGCCGGACGTGCTCCAGATCTTGAACCGATCGTTTGGGACTTCGCCTCTTTGATGCCGATTGGCCTCTCGAATGGAGGTCGAAAAAGGGGCTGTTTTGGGCCAAGTCTCCCGGTTGACAAAAACGCTAGATTCCCCGATTTTTGCGTCGCTGATTCTGATACAAGGTGAACTCGCCGCGCACGCGGCCAAGGAAAGACGATGCCCAAGGGACAAGACAAGGCCAAGAAAGTCAACAAGCCCAAGCTCACCCCCAAAGAGAAGAAGGAAAAGAAGAAGAAGGACAAAGAGAAAGCCAAGTAGCTACGTGGTGACTTGGAGAAGATCCAAGGTCGCAGCGGCCTACCATTGGGACTCCCGATGGTGGTCGCTGCGCCCCCTTTCTTCCGGAGTGCTGTAGTGAACAGGTTCTACAGCGCGGGTGATCGATAGCTTCTGCTTCATCCTTGGGGCTTTACAAACGTAGACTTTAGCAAACCCCGAAAGCGCAAGATCCATTCGCCTGCGTCGGTCTTGTGTTGACCGTTTGGGAGTAGTTGCAGATAGCGCTCCATGACTTGAACCTGAGCGGATTGGGCTTGCACGGAATTCCCTAGGCTCTGTGCCCAAGCGATCAGCATCGAAAACAGACCATCATCGACCTCCCAATCTTGGAGGACATGCTCGGTCTGGTCCAGCTTGATGGCCCGAGAATAGTCCGCGAAAGCCTCCTCATAGCGTCCTAGCTCTGCTTGTGCTCGCGCCCGATCATGGTAGGGCTCGGGGTTCTCTGGATCTTGGTCTGCGTGCTTATCAGCGGCGACGATCGCTTGCTCGTACTCGCCGCGTTGAATGAGTTTTTGCGCAAAAGTAACGCCGTAATTGTCTGACATGTTGCAGCAGCCTAGCGCGAAAAGGACCGAAGGTGAGGGGTTTGTGGTATGCAGGCCCCCACAGGCCATTCAGAAGACCCGCAGAGAAAAGGACAGTGATCATGACAGCAGAACATAGGATTGCGCGGCAGACTCGGTGGACGGTAGCGGCGTGGACGCTTACAGCGCTCGGTACGCTTTGTCCTACATTGGCGCAGGCCCATTTCATTTTGAACGAACCGGCCAGTCAATCGAACCAGGATCTTTTGGGAAGCCCACAAAAAGCCTACCCCTGTGGACTGGATGCAGCGACTCCTGGCACTCCCACGGGAGCCGTTCGCACGTATGTCGCAGGCCAAACGATCAACTTGTCGATCAATGAAACGATTTTTCATCCTGGCCACTACCGCGTTGCCATTGCGAAGGATGCGGCCTCTCTGCCGGCGGATCCGGTAGTTACTCCTGAGACGTCTCCCAACAATACTCCCTGCGGGAGCGTTCCGATCAGCGCGAACCCGACACTCCCGATCCTGGCAGATGGAGTCTTCAAGCATACTGCATCGTATGGGAGTGCTGCCCAGACGGTCCCCATCAAACTGCCTGATGGGTTTACTTGTAACAACTGCACGCTCCAAGTGATTCAGTGGATGTACAACCATCCGCTGAACAATCCTGGCGGCTGCTTCTATCATCACTGCGCAACGGTCACTATTGTTGCGGGAACCGACGCTGGAATGACAACACCTGCGGATATGAGCGATGCTCCTGCGGTGCCAGAGGGGTGTTCCTGTCACCTTGGGAATGGTCGATCCACCGGCGCTGGCTCTGCTGCTGCGCTGTCCGTTCTGCTAGGAATCGGACTCCTTTCCCGTCGTCGGAAAGCCGCTGGAGGGAAAGGCTAACGAACGGGCTGCTCATCCCTGGACCTCTGGGACGCTCTACCTATTGGTCTGGCTGAAAAGAGAGTGTCGCTGGTCGATAGTAGAGGGCGTTCCACAGCGCTGGACCGAATAGTGGGAGCCACAGCAGCGCCTTTGCCCAGCTTGGTTCTTGCTCGATGTCTTCGGGTCGTCGCAGCTTGCCAATCAGATACGGCAACAGCGCCGCACAAAAGAGCAGGTCGAGCGTCATCACATGAATCAACCGCTTGCTCCAGAAGAGTCGCAGATACGCTTCGGCGTTTCCCCACAAAACTCCAAAGACGGTCAGTCCGAGTAGCCCGCAGACAATCCCCCAGCGATAGACGGCACTTCTTACAATCGTCATTCCCATTCGATACGGATGTGCTGCGGAGTCCCTTTCTGTGCGCAAAAGAAGCCACGGAACCAGCACAAACGCGCCTCCCATCATCATCAGGAGTCCGAACGGCCAGGACCACACGCGTTGTCTTCGGCCGTCGGGAATCAGTAGCGACAGATACAGCAGCGGTACCAGACCGAGCATGTTCCAGACCGCAATCACTGAGGGGTCAATGCCATCCCAAGATCCACCGATGCTGGCTGCGAGGATCCGCTTGGTCAAGAGGGAATCGTTTGCTGGGGCCAGCGTAAAGGAGTAGCCCAGCAGCAGCACCCACAGGAAGCCAATCGCTAGTTTTCCAAGGTTTGGTCGCATGGACCCATGCTAGCTTTCGCCACATTGCCTGTATAGTGAAGGGACTCGAAGATGCGCATGAACAGCGGTGTGCGGACCGATGATGTGTTGCGACTGCTCGATGACGCCAGTCTCCCTGAGTCTATTCGAGGCCCACTCACCTCGGGAAATGAGCTGACGCGCATTTCGTTGGACAGTGAAGGGCAGTGGCGTCACGAGGGTGAACTGTTTG
>CALLYL010000184.1 GCA_937859535.1 uncultured Myxococcales bacterium | reverse complement strand
ACTGGCTTCGCTGCGCTGCGCTAGGTTCTGACGATGACCGGCGCAGACAGCGTGTATCCGTTTGGGTTGGCCCCGGTGCCAGGTCGGCGGCGGCGTATCGCGGTGATTGCCGGGGATGGAATTGGTCCCGAGGTCGTCGAGCAAGCGCTGCGTGTCGTCGGACCGCTCGGGGTTCCGCTCGAGATCCAGCATTTCCCATGGTCCGCGAATCACTACCTACAGACGCAAGAGACGCTGCCCAAGGGCGCGCTCATCGAGCTGCGCGATCAGTTTGATGCGATTTTTTTCGGTGCACTCGGAGATCCACGGGTTCCCGACGGAGTCGTCGCTCGAGATGTGCTCCTCGGCCTGCGCTTTGGACTCGATCTGTACATCAACCTTCGCCCGGTGCAGCTTCTCGATGAAAAGCTCTGCCCGGTGAAGGGTAAAAGTCGGCGTGACGTGAACTTTTGGGTGCTGCGCGAAAACACCGAAGGGCCCTATGTCCAGATGGGCGGCTCGTTCAAGCGTGATACGCCTGACGAGGTGGCGATCAGCGAAGACCTGAATACTCGGCGCGGCGTCGAGCGGATCATTCGGGCGGCTTACACCCTGGCCAAGGTTCCCCACGGCTCGTCCCATGACACACCTCGGGTGTGTATGGTCGACAAAGCCAACGCACTCCCTCACGCGCACGGGTTGTGGCAGCGTGCCTTCCGAGAAGTGGCTGCCGAGCATCGTGATGTGCAGTCGAGTCATCTGTTTGTCGACGTAGCCGCGATGGAGTTCGTGCGGACCCCGGAGCGTTTTGATGTCGTCGTGACTTCGAACCTTTTTGGCGACATCCTGACAGACCTCGGCGCGGCGATCTGTGGTGGTTTGGGCGTTGCCGCCTCGGGCAACATCCATCCGGGGCGCTGCTCGCTATTCGAGCCGGTGCATGGCTCGGCACCGGATATTGCGGGCAAGGGACTGGCCAATCCACTCGCGGCATTTCTGACGCTGGCGATGCTGTATGACCATCTTGGCGAAGGCCGTGCGGCTGAGCGGCTGCGGCGCGCCGTTGAACACGTCGTGCTGGCCGGGCAGGTCACTCGCGATGTGGGTGGCACCTTGTCGACTGCTGAGTGTGGTGACGCGGTGCTTCGTGTCCTCACTTCACCGACGAGTAATTGACCGAACCCCGGCGGTGCTGCGCATCCGATATACTGGCCGAAACGCGAACCAGGCTGGCTCTGCGGCGCTCTCTCCGCGACGCTGACGAGGAGAAACGTGAAGATTCATTTTATTGGCATCTGCGGTACCGGGATGGGTGCCGTGGCCGAACTGCTCAAAGCGGCGGGCCACGAAGTCCGTGGCTCCGATGAGCATGTCTATCCTCCGATGTCCACGCAGCTAGAGAGTGCCGGCATTGCGCTGATGGAAGGTTTTGCCGACAAAAACCTCGACTGGCAGCCCGACGTGGTGGTCGTTGGCAACATCTGTCGCCGCGATCACGTCGAAGTTCTCGCCGCGCAAACTCGCGGAATTCGACTGACCTCGTTTCCGGCTATCATCGAGGAGCTTTTGCTTCCGGGCAAGCTTCCGCTGCTCGTCTGTGGCACGCCCGGTAAAACCACCACCACCTCGCTGGCGGCCTGGACCTTGCTCAATGCTCGGCGTGACCCGTCCTATATGATTGGCCGGGTTCCGCTCA
>CALLYL010000183.1 GCA_937859535.1 uncultured Myxococcales bacterium | reverse complement strand
TCCCACACGTCGCTTGCACGAGCATGAAAAGAGCAGCGAAGCCAACAGTCACCGACTTATCCATGTGGCTACCTCCTATCTGTGCTACAGACAGACACGCGGAGTGAGCACACCTCGCCCGCGGTGCCGGTTGCAAGACGGTCAGAATCTAGAGTAGCGAGCGCGGCCGATCACTTGGGTGGACGGCCTTTTCTAGTAAATCCCGGGCAGAATCCGGTGGGGGACGAGCTTGCGGTATTCCTCCCAATCCGGGCCGTACTTTTTGGCGCAGCGCTCATCATCGCGGTAGCTGCGATCGACGAGCAAAATGGTCAGGAAGATAAAGTAGAAGTACGGCAGCACCGAATCAAACAGCGCCGGGACACACCACAGAAACGCTGCGGCCAGCTCCGGTAGGTAGTGAAAGTGCCGGGCCAGTCCCCAATATCCCGAAGCGAGCAGGAGGTTCTCTTTCTTGTCTCCTTGCTCGGTGGTGTAGTGACCGATCATCAGCTTGGGAGGCTTTCCCCACACGGTGGTCTTCCCTGCGGTGGCACGGACTCGCTGGCGCTGCTCATCGGCCAGGTAGTTTACGAGCACGGCCAGGACTCCCAATCCAAAGATTCCTGCGGCCAGCGGTGTTCCCAAGTGATGGGGATGATGTACGAGGTACATCGTTCCCGAGGTGTACACGCAGGGCAGCCACACCAGACAACCCCAGCAGATATAAAAGCCAGCTCGGTCGTGCATGATGTCGAGCGTCCGCAGATATCCCGTTTCCCAATGGAAGAACTTCGCGATGTAGACAAGCTGGATTCCCACCGCGACCATCATCGAATCGCTGAGCCCGTAGACCTCATGCTGCTTGGCGGCGTAGGACAGAAGCAGCAGCGGCCAGCCCATCATTCCGAAACGGCAGTTGGTGAAGCGCTTCACATCCCAGCCCAGGATGTTCGGATACAGCTCAGTGCCCCAGTAGTAGTCGAAGACCGGATTCCCAGACAGCCCGTGATCCGGTGTCGAGGGGGCAAAGCGACCCTTGAGGTAGAGCACTGCACAGAAGAGCAGGGCAAACAGGTTCAGACTCCCCAAGATGTCGCCCAAGTTGTCATACAGGATGCTGGCTGGAAACCAGTGCAGAACGTATGAGCAGGTCAGGAACAGACCAATGGTCACCGCAAAAGAGGCAACTCCGTTGTCGACATACTTGGGAGTGTGTCCTTTGGCGGTTATCGGACCATAGACCAGTTTGCCAGGAAGAAACCGCAGCAGGAGTAGCTCGACCGCGATGTAGATGCCGAGCAGTTGCCACGCCGTGGCACTCCCAAACATGCGTGGTAGCCAGATTTGGGCGAGGGTGTGAGTCAGCCCTTCGTTCCACAGCACCCGACCCAGCTTCAGCAGCGAGCCATCTAGCTGCGCATGCGTGTACCACAGCAGCATCACAAAGGGTGGACAACAGCAAAGCAAGAATAGCGGGAATACCGTCGAGCGAAGCCACGTTGGACCAAGCTCGCGGGACTCCCTTTGCGCGGAAGAGGGCAGTTGGGTCATGTTCTGTCCTTCACAGTGCTCGATGGGTAGCAGTGCGGACAGCGGGGTGTCAAGCAGCGTGTGTGGCCAAGCCTAGAACAGCATCATCACAAAGGGGCGGCCCACAAGGGAGAGCGCCAGATGAGCGTGGGGCCACAGTCCCAGACCCGCACCGCCAATCAAGATCAGCCACACGCCTGAAACAGCCGGAAACAGCCTAGGTAAAAGGACTCGTAGGGAATCAGGAAGGAGTCCGATCAGGCGTGGTAGCTGCGTCGAGATGAGCAGCACGGGCGTGGTCAACACAATCAGCAGGAGCATGACGAGCGCACCATGAAACGGCGAGCCTGTGAGTGCAGCTTGGGACAGGGCCCAGGCCGGAATCATACATGGCAAAAAGCCCATCAGTGCCCCCAGGGCCAGCTCGCGCAGGGGATGGCGACTGGACAGTAGCGGCAACAGTGAGCGGCGACTGAGCGCAATGGCTCGCTCGACCACATCGTAGGGGGTGCTAGAGGATTTCTGCGCGGTGCGCAGCGTGACAAGCGGGGTCACAGAGCCCGAACCGGGTCGCAGGGAGCGCAGCGCGGAATGGCTCAGCACAAGTCCAGCACCCAGCGCCAGGATTCCAAAAGAGAGGGTTGTGATTCGGGCCAGTCCTGCCCCCAAAAGTCCCGCCAATCCACCGAGCCAAGCATAGGTGAGACCTCGTCCTGCTTGATAGGAGAGGACACCGAACACTCCTTGGATTCGGCTGCGTCCGCGCATCACTCCGGCGATATCAAATCCCGCCAGCAGGGGGCCGCACATACCGATGCAGTGCACACTGGTCCACAGCACGCCAAGTCCCAATACTTGGGCATATGCGGCAGGGAGTGTCACGGACTTGTGCCTCCGTGGGGTCCGGTGAGCGCCGCATCAATCAGTCGCGAAGTTTTCGAGGCCTGGTCCGTGACTTCAAGTCGTACCCGCATTCCCAGCCGATAGGCGGAGCGCGGAATCGACGCAATCACTGGAACCTCCAGGCTAGCGAGTGAATCAAGCGTCACTGTGGGCTGTGGAATGATGAGATCGATCGGTGCCGTGGAGGCACTCCTTACCGTGAGTACAGTGGGCCCCGGATTCTTGTTGATCAGGTGAACCACGAGCTGATTTCGAACCATCTCACCATCAATCACATAGGTGGTGCCGCGAACATGCAAGAGGTTCGACTCAAACGCCGTGTGACGCAAAAACAGCGTGGTCGAGACGATCAGCCCGAGCGCTCCCAGCACCGAATACAGAAAGAGTCGTGGTCGTAGAAACTGTCGCTCACCCGTTTGTAGGCCGCGCTCGGAATCGTAGCGGATGAGACCCTTTTTCCGTCCCAGCTTGACCATGATCTCATCGCATCCATCGATACAACCGGCGCAGCCAATGCACTCCATTTGCAGGCCGTTGCGGATGTCAATGCCGGTCGGACAGACTGCTACGCAGCGATGACAATCGACGCAGTCACCGGCACCTTGGGAGTGAACCTTGCCGCGTGGCTCACCGCGTCGCTTATCGTAGCCGATGACGACGGTATCGCGGTCCTGCATGACCGACTGAAGCCGCCCGTACGGACAGACAATCAGACAGAGCTGTTCACGGAACCAGAAGAAGTTGGCGTACGTCACGATGGTCATGCCAACTCCCCACAAGAACGTCGATAGGTGAGCAGCAGGGCCCTCCTTTATCATCCGCATGAGCTGCGACGCCGATACAAAGTAGGCCAGGAACAGATGAGCCAGGACATACGCAACGACCACATACACCGCATGCTTGAGCGCTTTGCGGAGAAATTTCTCCAGCGACATCGGTGCCCGTGCGAGCGCTTGGCGGTGACTGGCCGGGCCTTCGATGATTCGCTCGATGCGACGGAACACGCCCTCTAGGAAGACCGTCTGGGGACAAGCCCAGCCACACCAGATGCGACCGAACAGAGCCGCCAGCAGGATGAGTAGGAATCCCACACCAGTCAGGATGAAGAACACCAGATAGAGATCCTGAGCATTGAACGTGCGACCGAACAGATAGAATCGTCGCGACGCAATATCGAGAAACACCGCTGGATGACCCCCCACGTCAATCCAGGGCAGCGAAACATAGACCGCGATAAGGATCGCAAATACCAACGGTCGGAGGTTGGAAAAGCGACCAGAGACCTCTGCCGGATAGATGTAGTTGCGGCTGCCTCGCTCGTCGAGCATGTGCAGCTTATCAAGGCTCGGTTCTTGCCGCTTCATGGATCACGATCCCTTCCCGCCATTCCCCCTCACCATGCGCCGAATTACTTCTGCGCCGGAGCGGGCTCTCCCTGTTCCGAGACTCCCTGGGCTGGGCGTCCGGCGATTTGTTGGCCGCGCAGGCTGACCACAAACGCGGTCACCTCTTGAACCTTGGAACTGCCGAGCACCGTCCGCCACGCTGGCATTCCCTTTTCCAAAATGCCGGCGCTGATTACGTGATAGGCATCCTTGGCCTTGGAACCATGCAGGAAATATTTGTCGGTGAGATTCGGGCCGACCACTCCTTGTCCGCGATCACCATGGCAAGCGAGACAGTTTTGTTTGAACACCGCCGCGCCGCGTTCGATGACGGCCGTATCCTTCGCCATGGCCACAAGCTGCTCTTCGGTGA
>CALLYL010000182.1 GCA_937859535.1 uncultured Myxococcales bacterium | reverse complement strand
AGAGAAGCCCAAGGCGGAAGAGAAGCCCAAGGCGGAAGAGAAGCCCAAGGCGGAAGAGAAGCCGGCTGAAAAGGCTGCCGACAAAGCCGAAGAGAAGCCGGCGACCTAACGACTTGCCTACTGCGCTTGGTACGAACGTCCTCGCCAGGTAACGGGACGACCCACTGCGGCTCGATACACCGACGCACACAAGATATAAGCCACTACCAGCCCACCGAGGGCGCGGACTCCTCGTACGTGGACATCATACGTCGACTGAAGCGACAGCCGAGCCAGCCAGTCGGCTCCGTAACAGAGCGTCGCCGCGAGCGCAAAGTCAGGTAGCTTTCCATGCCACAGGCCGAGCCCCAAAGCGGTCCAGAACGCCACCGTTGGCAGCGCGAACACCAGCGCAACGACCGCCGCCAGAAGCGGTGCCAGCGCCTTGACTGGACCGAGCGCAATGTAAAAGTTCTTGATCCAGCCCGCGATAAGCGATGACAGCGAGTCATACATCCTCAGCTTGACCACCGACGTTCCGTGGGCAACGCACAGACCCAACTGGTGCTGCTTGACAAGCTGGGCCAGCCGCAGGTCTTCGATGACCTCGCGTCGGACCGCTTCATGTCCGCCAATCTGCTCGTAGGCATCGCGACGGAACAGCATGAACGGACCGAAGCCACAGGCCTCGCCGCGATTCGGATCGTTGACCTTGACCGGATCGAGCAGCCCCCAGAGCAACATGCCGACGACCGGCTGGGTGGCGCATTCCCAGAAACTGTCGTTTACCAGTTCCGGCATCAGCGTCGTGAGACCAGCGTGTTTGCTTTCTGCCAGCGCTACCGCTTGCGATACCGCTGTGGGTAGTAGCCGGACATCGGCGTCGATGAATAGCAGATAATCGCTGCTCGCCCCAAGTGAACCATTGTGGACCGCGTGCGGCTTGCCGAGCCAGCCTGGTGGCAGCGCGGGGGGATTGACCAACGTCAGACGACGATCGCTTTCGGCGAGTTTTCCGACGATGGCACCCGTTCGATCGGTTGAGTGATCATCAACCACCCGGACCGTCAGCGCGGGATAATCCTGGGCCAGGACGCTGCGGAGGCAGTCTCCGATGTTGGTTTCCTCGTTGCGGGCAGGAACCACGATCAGGACCGACTTGGGATCGGCGTGCGACGAACCGGCGGTGGGCAGCTTGGGCGTCCGTCCGCGGTTAAACACAAGGAGCAGCGCGAGCGCGAGGTGACAAAATGCCACGCCCCACAAGACAGAAGGCAGGATAGTAGAGAGCACGATCGCCATCGCGGCGAAGCTAGCACAGGGTCATGGCTGGTCGTGCGCGTGTCCGGCTGTGATAATGCAATCAGGCTCGCTTTTGGCTGGAGACAATCGTCATGGGAACTTTAAGCAGTGTGCTCCTTATCGTGCTGGCGGCTCTCGCCAACGCCGACGGAATCGGTAAGTGGTGGCCGTCGTCGCGCTTCTGGCTGACGGCACTATTGCCGCTTTCGGGACTGCTGGGCGTAGGCGCGATCATCACGGGAATTCTGACGATCATCGAGATGGCCGCTTACCTGGGCTTTGTGCGGCTGGCACCGATGGTCTATCTGGGATTTCTTGGCGGTGGTGTGCTCTCGCTGCTGCTGGGTCTGCGCTTTGGCTATGCGACGCTGCTGACCTGGTTTGGCAGCAAGCTGTCTCCGGGACTGCAGAAGTCCGGTGACGAACTCCAAGCGCTGTTGATTCGCAACGAGCGCAACCTCAGCTTCCTTGGGTTAGCGACCGGCGTGTTCTGTCTGTTGCTGAACGTGTTTACCTAAAGTCATGTTACAGAGTGCCGCAACTGGAGGTTCCCTATCCAATGCGTCACTTGAAGTCCATGGCCCCTGTCCTGCCACTCCTTTCTCTCCTGTGGCAGCCTTCTTCTGCTCTGGCCAACCAGTCCAGTGCAGCGACGACAACTGCTCATCCATCTCCTACGACCAGTGCATCGGCAAAGGCTCCGCAAGACAAGTCGATGGACGCCTTCCTCACACCGGGGGATAACCTGGTGGTTGCGGGCATTCCGTCCGTTCCGAAGCGGCTGATGGAACGTGTCGGGCGCTACACAGAGTTCCGTACCGCTAGCTTTTTCGATTGGCATCCGCTCCGCCGTGAGCAACTGATTCAGACTCGCTTCGGGGATGTGCCGCAGATTCACAGAGTCCTCATGCCCGGCGGAGCACGAACCCAGCTTACGTTCTATCCCGACCGCGTGGGTGGTGCGAGCTATGAACCGACCAAAGGGGACTACTTTCTCTTTTCGAAGGATGTTGGCGGAGGGGAGTGGTATCAGATATTCCGGTACGATGTTGCAAGCGGCGACATCACGATGCTTACCGATGGAAAAAGCCGCAACCTGGGGATGGTCTGGAATCAGACTGGAACCCAGATTGCGTATTCCTCGACCCGTCGGACTGGCAAAGATACCGACCTGTGGGTGATGAATCCGATCGACAAAGCCAGCGATCAGATCGTCCTCGAACTTACTGGCGGCGGCTGGACTCCACTCGACTTCTCTCCTGATGGTAAACGGCTGCTCTTGCAAGAAGAGCTTTCGATCAACGAAAGCTATCTGTGGCTGGTCGACATTGCGAAGAAGGAAAAGACACTCCTTACGCCAAAAGGAGGCATCGAAAAGGTCTCTTATGGACGTTCGCGATTTGCCAAGGACGGCAAAGGGATCTATTTCACCACGGATAAGGAGTCGGAATTCCAGCGGCTTGCCTACTTTGATCTGGCAAGTCAGAAGTACACCTATCTGACGACCTCGATTCCATGGGATGTGGAGGAGTTCGATCTGTCTCACGACGGTCGTACGATTGCGCTGGCTACCAACGAAAACGGAGAAAGTCGCGTCTATCTACTCCCGACGCAGAGCAAGCAGCTAAGGCCTCTGCGAGAGATTCCGGTAGGAGTTGTTTCCAACCTGAGCTTCCATCGCAGCGGAGCAGAGCTTGGCTTTACCCTGAGTTCGGCGCGAGCGAGTGCTGATTCCTATTCCGTCAATGTCGCAAGTGGCAAACTGTCGCGTTGGACGCAAAGTGAGAGCGGCGGACTCAACACCAGCGAGTTTGCGGAGCCAAAGCTGGTGAAATGGAAAAGCTTCGATGGTCGCGAGATCTCGGGCTTTTTGTATCTGCCGCCGAAAAAATTTACCGGCAAGCGTCCTGTGATCGTCAACATCCACGGCGGACCCGAGGCACAATTTCGTCCCGGCTTTATCGGTCGCAACAACTTCCTACTGAGCGAGCTGGGCGTGGCGATTCTGTTTCCCAACGTCCGAGGCTCATCGGGATACGGAAAGACGTTCCTCAAGCTCGACGATGGCGACAAACGAGAGGATTCTTATAAGGATGCGGAGTCGCTCTACAAGTGGCTCAAGACGCAACCAGAGATTGATGGTGAGCGCATCATGGTGACGGGCGGGAGCTACGGCGGACACATGACGCTCGTCTCTGCAACGCACCACAGTGGCCTGATTCGTTGTGCGCTTGCGGTGGTGGGAATGAGTAGCCTGGTGACCTTCCTAGAGAACACCGAGGGCTACCGTCGTGACCTTCGTCGCGTGGAGTATGGCGATGAACGGATTCCCAAGATGCGCGAGTTCCTCAACCGAATTGCGCCGCTCAACCTGGCCAAGAATGTCCAGAAACCACTGTTCATCGTGCAAGGACAGAACGATCCGCGAGTGCCCGCCAGCGAAGCGGAGCAAATGATCCGGACCGTGAAGCAGAACAACGTACCGGCCTGGTATCTGCTCGCGAAAGATGAAGGACACGGCTTCGCCAAGAAGAAGAACCAGGACTTCCAGTTCTATGCCACCGTCCTATACATCGAAGAGTTCCTGCTCAAGTAACGCCAGGCGCTGCTTCTCTCAGTAGGTGTCCGGCTGGGAATCCTTTGGGATGCTTCCCAGCGCGATTCCTGCTGGAATCCGGCCTCGCTTTCCGTGTCAGTTGGGACGACTTGCGGCAACCTGCTGGAGCCGTTTCTTCAGTGCCACCACCACTTGAGGTTTCTGCGCCGCCAGGTTCTTTTGCTGGGTCGGATCACTCGCCAAATCAAATAGTTCGTTCAAGTTGTCGGTAAATTTCGCGTAGAGAGCGTATTCAACGCCATCGACGGTATCGACCACGACTCGTTCGTTCTTTTGCCACGCGGTGCAGGGCAACATCTCTGCAATGGCAGGTAGTGGTGCGGCGAGCTTTTCGCCACGGACCAGAGGCACCAGAGACTGACCACGGAAGCTGGCTGGGATCGGCACTCCGGCCAGGGCAAGCACCGTCGGAGCCATATCGATCAGTCGAACTCTGTCCTGGATCAGTTGCGCCTTCAGTCCGGCCTTCGGTGGCAAGTACACAATCAGCGGTACCTTCAGCACTTCATTGTAGAGCGCTTCTCCGTGGAAGTAGAGCGGTTCACCGCTGAGCTTGTGTTCGCCAAAAGCTTCGCCGTGATCGGAAAACACCACCACCGCTGTGTCCTCTGCGAGCCCGGCCTCTGCGAGCGCAGTCAGGATCTTTCCGATGTGAAGATCGGTGTAGCTGACCTCTGCGTCGTAGCGTTCTTTGAGGTACTTAAAGCCTTTACCAACGGGGAATTCGGGATGGTCCATGTACGTACTATGTGGACCAAACAGGTGCGTCCACAGCGCGAACTTCGGCGCAGACTTGGGCTCTTTCCCAAGACTACGCAGTCGGGCCACCACCTGTGCGGTAATACGTGGCTCCGCGATGTCGCTGTTCGAGTCATGAAGATTCGTCGCTGCGTCGTTCTTGTACTCATCGAAACCGACCGAGATCCCGGTCTTGCGATCGAGATAGAAGTGCGAAAACAGTCCAATGGTGCGCAGGCCACCTGCCTTCAGTGCGGTAAACAGCGTCGGGTCTTTTCCGGTCAGTGGGGAAAAGTTCAGGGACTGTTTCACAAAGTGAACTTCTGACGGCAATCGAGAGGTCACAAAGGATGGGAAACTGCGCGGCGTGTTCGGAGCCTGGGCATACACATTGGCGAAGTGGACGCCCTCCTGCGCAAGTTTGGCGAGCGTCGGTGCGGTCTTGGTGTTGATCCGGTCGGCGCGTAGCGTATCGACGGTGATAATCAGCCAGTTTCCGGTCCATGTCGCGCCCGGGTTGGCCGCGACCGCTGGCTTTTCGACGACCACGGGAGCACTGGGCTCTGGTGAAGGAGCAGGTGGAGCGACCTCGGCCACTTTTTCGGCATCTGCCCCATCGCAGTCTTCATCGATGCGGTTGCCGGGCTCATCGTCTGCACCGGGATGGATGTTTGGATCGTGGTCATTGCAGTCGCCGCCACCGAGCCGCCCGGCATAGCCATCGTGATCACGATCAAACAGTCGTCGTGCCAACAATAGGAGGGTTCGTCCCGCAGCCGTCTCCTCGGCCATGAGGGCCCGCGAGCGAGCCTCGTTGCCAAACCGTTGCACCGTCAACAGCAGGCATCCCGCCATCAGCACGGCCAACCCCAGCCCAATCAGTTGCGGACGGTGTAGCTTCACCAGCGCCGCTGCGAAACCGAGCTGTAGTAGCAGCCACACACCGAGCGCCTTCCACGGACCAAAGTGAATGATTCGCCAGTCGACCGACAGCACCGCCAGGAGGACGATGAGCAGCGCCCCGAGCGCAAACATCCCTCCCAGCCAAAGCACACGCGGACGAGGCAGTAGCAGACCGACCAGACGATGGGTCAGACGGTAGATCGGAACGGTAAACGGAAGCAGTGCAACAAGTGCCGCGACCGAGACCAGCGCAGACGACAGTGCGCCATTGCGTTTGTTGGCCATCTCCAGCGCCAGCGTGCGGACAAACCCGTACAGGAGGGCGGCATCAAGGGTCAGCACGGAGACCAGGGCCAAAATCACGGCCGCGAGCCAGCGGTCGTAGGTCTCGTCCCGCAGCGCTGTCAGTCCGCGCCGAAAAAAATCTCCGCCGAACACGGTCCGCAGCGATCCATCGAGCCACTGCTCTCCTACACCCAAAAGGAATGCCGGGACACCGAGCAGCCCCACTGCGCAGATGAGCGCTTGGGTGAGCGCCTCTCCGCTGACAGCAGTGGTTGCCGCGTGGGATGCGAGCAGCACATCTCCAACGGCGACAAATAGTGCCGCCAACAGTGCCGCTGTCCACCACGGTACCGATCGTGTGGAATCCTCAGGCGTTGCCTCGGAGCGATTGGGCACTGCAACCTGGGAAATGTGAGCCACGGGCGCATTGCTCATCGCGGCTTGGGATTGGGATGTCTGACTCTCAGTTGCCATCAGTGTTTCAGAACCTGTAGACACGAGAGCATAATCGCGGCCTAGCGCGAAGGGGTGAGATATCCACAGATAGTGCTTGCGAAATATCGAACCAAGCGATAGCCTCGCGCTGGTAAAGCTAGGTCGGTTGTTGAAAAAGGTTCTGCAACATTTGGCGCTTGAGCTCCTGTCGAAGCCTCGACTGCCTGTGCCGCCTTGTTACCACCGCTAGGCTTCTTACTCGGAACGAACCCGCAACATCGCAAGGAGACACAGACATGGGCACCAAATTGTATGTCGGCAACCTCTCGTACAGCACCACTAGCGAGCAGCTCACCGAGATGTTCCACGCCTTCGGCAAGGTGATGAGCGCTCAGGTGATCGAAGATCGCATGACCGGTCGCAGCAAGGGCTTCGGCTTCGTCGAGATGGAGTCCGATGCCGAGGCGCAGGCCGCGATCAGCGGACTGAACGGCCAGATGAAGGGTGGCCGTGCTCTCACCGTGAACGAAGCGCGGCCCCGTGAGGAAGGCGGCGATCGTCGTGGTGGTGGCCGTCCGGGCGGTGGTGGTGGCTTCGGTGGCGATCGTCGTGGCGGCGGTGGTGGTCGGTCTCCCCGTTCTTCGTACTAGTCCCCGTTAGGGGTTCTGCCCGTAGAGCAGAGTGCTCGGTTGGTTCGTCTGACAGGCAACTGTTGGCGAATGAGCCGGGCACTTTTTTTTCTAGTGTTCACCGTGGCTCTTCTCACCGGCGAGTATGGCAACCGGGAGATGGTTCTTCCGTGACGGCATTGGGCAGTGAAAGAACGCCGAGTAGGCGCACAGTGGGTTCCAGGCCTGGTTGAAATCGAGAACGGCGGTGTCGTCGGCAGCGAGCTTGGCGAGCAAGAATCGTCCCGCTCCGTAGCTGCCACCGGGCTGGCCGCTCGTCTGGTCGCGAAAGATCAGAAACAGCGTGTTGCCAGTGGGGGAATCGAGATAGGCCTCGAGTACGCAGTCCTGTCCGATAGAAAAGTGCAGATCTCCGATCGCGGTCAGCTCTTGCGGCTCTCCCCGCGAGGCGAGTAGCTTGACTTTTCGTGGTGCGAATCGCACCAGCTTAGCCGCTACCACCAGTGAGTCGTTATCGGGATAGTAGTGCAGTCCGGAATACGACAGACGCGATGGCGCGCTCTCCGAGTAGACCGCTAGTCCGGGGTCTGTCGGTGGTCCCGAGAGAAGAATCAGCGCTTTGCCGATAAGCAGCGTGTCTCCTTTGTGGAGTGAGGCGCGGCTCTGTGGCTCACCGTTGTGAAGCACTGGCTGCGTCGATACAAAGCTCACCTCTTCGGGTTGTACGATAACGCGTAGTTCACCGACAAAGCCCGCTCTTAGTTCTGGCACAAGATGAACTGTTTCCGTCGCTGTGTCTCCCAGGATGTGCTCGCCTATGGGAAGATGCTGGTAGTCGATGCGGCTGAGGGGACTCAGGGGTCCGCGCATTCGGGCATCTTGGCTGGCTCGCCAGGCTTGCCTTTGCGCGTGGACTTCATCGAGAAGTTGAGGAGAGAGCTTGGGCATCACAACCTCCGTCTGGCGTTGCTTGCAGCCGCCGCCCATCATGAGCGACAGCGTTCCCAACCATAACCCGAGCAGGCATAGCCGGTGCAGTGACATGCGGAGAGCTCGGGGGTGGGCTAGTCGGTTTTGCCTTCGTCGGTGATCGTGACTTTGATGATCGAATTGACCGGGATGTAGTACAGGCGGCCGCTCTGGTGGCGGAGGATGAGCTGCTGTTCTGGCACATACTCAAAGTAGGAACCGAGCACTCGGGAGCCACTGTCGAGATGGACGAGAAGCTCTCCGGTGAGCGGAATCGGCGATGAGGCTCCCGGTGCCAGCGGCGCGGTCATGCGTTGAATGTCGGTCCACAGGACGCGACGGATTTCACCGCCACCCAGTCTGATGGTGGTATGGACTCCCTGGACGGACTCGACGAGGTCACCACGAAGGGTGTTGCCGTTCCGAAGCACAATGGTTCGTTCCGGAGATCCTACGTGAGAGCTGTCGCCCTTCTTTCGCGGCGGGGAGATTCGCTTGGCTTCAGCCCAGGTAATGCGTTTGAGGCTGCCATCACCAAGCTGGAGGATGAGGTGGCTGCCGACCTCGTACTCCATGACCTCACCGTGGTAGGTGATGTTGTCGCGAATCTGGACGGTGCGCTCAAAGCCGCTCGGAACCAGTGGCCCGCTCGACGGAGAGACAACCGAGGGGGACGGACTCGATGGGGATGCGCTCGGTGGCGGGCTGCTGGGCGGTGACGGTGCGGGCGGCGGAGCAGCCGTTGGAGGCGGACTTGGAGGCGGACTCGGTGCCGGGCCGTTCGAGGGTGGAGATTTTGGGCGCGGCGGCGAGACTTGCTCGATGTCATCCCAGGCGATGCGTTTCGCTTCGCCACTCGACAGCTTGAGCACGATGTGGGAGCCGATGGCGTACTCTAAGACTTCGCCTCGATACATGCTGCCATCCTTGGTGACAACACTCCGTTCCACGGGACCGGAGTCCGGCTTGGCCGCTTGAGCATAGACGCTCGAAGCGGACGGAACGATCGTCACCGTCGCGGCTGCTACCGTCATCCAAAAGCAGCTCACAGGGGCCACTACACGTCGCTGCATCTAAGATC
>CALLYL010000181.1 GCA_937859535.1 uncultured Myxococcales bacterium | reverse complement strand
GTTCCAGAAGTGGGATGGTAGCGGGCGGTTCCAGCCGGACTTGGCGTGGCCGCTGCAAATGCCACAGCCGGGCTTTGGCACCAAGATTGTCGACAACGTCCAGCAGTATCCCAAAGCCACCCAGTGGCTGAGCGGACAGGTAGCCTCGGATTCTCGGTTTGGGATGTCGGTGCTGACCAACGTCTACCAAGGCATTGTTGGCCAGACGCCGCTTGCCTACCCGGCCTCAGACGATCCGGAGTTTGACTCGAAGGTGAAGGCCTGGCGTGAGCAGAATCGGATCTTCCAGAACATCCTTGCGGACTTTGCCTCTAGTGGCAACAACGTCAAGGCAATCTTCAAGGGTCTGATCATGAGTCCGATCTATCGCACCGACGCAGCACACGATCTGCCAGCGGGTGAGATGGAGCCGTTTGGGACTGGACGACTGGTGACTCCAGAGTCGATGGCTCGGCAGCTTCCGGCAACCACGGGAGTTCGCTGGGTTCGTTACGATCGTGCCGACGCACTGCCTACCGACTACAACATCTTGTACGGTGGTATCGATTCCGAGAACGTCATCAAGCGTCTTACGGTTCCCAATGCGATCATCGGGAACGTCGGTCAGCGGATGGCCAATGAGGTATCGTGCAGCGCAGTCGCCTGGGATCTCCTCAAGCCTGCGGCGCAGCGGCTGCTGTTCCCGTACATCGAAGTGAGCCAGGTTCCCGAAGACGACAACGGCTTCGCGGTTCCGGCTTCGGTTGACAACATCAAAAAGAATATCCTGCATCTGCACAAGCGCTTCTGGGGGGAGCGGATCGACATCACCGATGCAGAGATCGAACGTACCTACAAGCTCTTCCTAGATACCTATCGTGAGCTGCACACCTCTAAGAACACGGCGCTTCCCTACGAATGTACGGGCCGCTGGGATCAGAACACAGGAGCCGCGTTGCCGATGAACCTGATCGGAGTCACCGACGACAAATACTTCACGGTTCGGTCGTGGATGGCGGTCATTACGTACATGTTTCCGGAGGGCTCAAAAAGGCAAACGATCTTGCAGCCTTCGGTCGCCAGCGGGTGATGCACGCCCACGGTGCCAGCGGGCCTTCGTCGGAAGGGTGAAGGGTTCCAAGGCGCACCAGTGGCTCACGGTGACATCGCCGACTATGTGATTTTGCGTTCTGTTACAAATTTGGCTTCCCGCGACTTGGTTTGCTGAGGACGGCGAAGCTGCCAGTTTGGTCGGGATTCCGTCCGAGCGATTGTCCTTTCGGAACCTCAATGGTCATGGTGCCCCATACTGCGCTGTCGATCTCTGTTCCATCTGGTGATGCCAGGTGAACCTCATCACCGCTGCCGCCCAGCTTGAACGGGACGTGCGGGCCAGGGAGTCCGCCCATGGTCAGCCCATCGCAGTTGATCACGAGATACGCGCCCGACGCAATGACTGCATCCTCGGGCAGCGTGGCCCAGATCGTATTGTGATCACGGACCTTGTAGCCACGGAGGTTCACTTGTCCCGAGCCGCGATTGTATAGCTCGATGAAGTCGGGATCGGTGTTGACATCACTACCGTGGGGGAAGACCTCATTTATCACCAGCGGAGATCCGCTGGGCGTGGTTCCTTGATCCATTCCCTGGTCTTTAGGTGCCTTGCCGAGATCAACCGTGGCTGGCAGATCACTCCCTTCTCTTAAGTCAGCGCGAGCGAACGGAGAGTCAGGCGGAGGGTCGCTGTTGGCCATCGAACAGCCGATTCCCAATGTACAGAGTAGCAGCAGCGAAGTGCCTCGGGACGGCACGGATCCGGTGGTAGGAAATCTACTCATAGGCGAACCTCTGCTTGGATGAGGAGAGCATGCTCGGTGATCGCAGGAACCTGAGCGGTCAGGTTGCCAAACGGAAGGGTGCCTTCGTAGCTGACAATGAGTCGAACCAGTGCTGGAAGGGAATACGCGACACCGCCAATGAGACGTAGTTGCACAGAGTTCCGGTCCGCCACATCTGGCCACAGCGCATCCACCCGACCGAGGAGAGCAAAGTGGGCCGGCAGCTCGCCTCGGAACCAAGTGCTAAGGTGAGCGGCCCAGCGATCACCGATGCCGCGATAGCCGAGTGCCATGGTTGCAATCGAACCAGCGCCGAGCTTGGCCGAGGCATAGGTAATCCCACCGCTCGCTCGTCGGTCCGCCGCACTGCCCGCTCCGATCGAGCCATCGCGAAACAGAAAGTGCAGCAGGAGGTCCGGAACCGTCGAGCGCAGCACGGCCATACGTAGTGCCGCCGTGACGTTTTTCCCGTTGTTCTGTTCGCGCATGGCCAGGCCTTCCCCATTGCCAACCTGCAGCGCGACCGATCCAATCTGCCAGGGGAGTGCGGCCTCAACCGTCGCTCCTAGATCACCGGGAGAGAACAAGCCATCGCGTTCGAGACCGGTGGGGCCTTGCGCCCGGAATCCCCAAGAGGACTCGGCATATTGCAGGATCAGATCGGGAACAATGCCCGCCCGCAGCGACAGATAGTGCTTCCAGGGAGTGGTCTCTGCAAAGGCCCATTTTAGGCGAGGCAGAATCGCATCTCCATCGATTCCGATGTAGCTCCGATTGGATGACGAGCGGACTGTGTCCACCGTCAGGTTGACACCCGCCAGCGATTCATAACTGACCCATCCAGAGAGCTGAATGCGCGATAGCTCAAACTCATGAAAGAGCTGATCTTGACGACTACTGAGGCGATACGTTGCAAACAGATCGCCCAAGATTCCGAGTCGTAAGGGACCAACCGATCCTTGCAACTGGCCTGGGGTATTCGCGTTCGGTGGCGGAAGGAGTGCTTGGGCTTCCGCAGAATACGGCAGTCCTGTCTCCGGTCTCGTCGGGGTTGCGGTTGCATCCTGCGTCCACACGCTGATCACGATTCCCACGCCGCAGACAACGACAGATGAGCTGATACGCAACCGATGGAGAAGTGTTTGGGTTCTTTTCATACGATTCCTAGTTGCTGCGAGCACCCAATAGGGGTCCGCGTAGCGCAAGTGCGCTTTGAAACAGCGCCAGATCCCGCTCAAGGCGCTGCTGATCAATCGCCACCGCTTGGACAAGATCCGTCACAAACGCACCACTGGTTCCGTCTGTTGCGGTCAACACCGCCGCAATCGCCGAGGCCTTGCCACCGTGAGCATGTCCCGACGCTACAAGTCGACCCAGGGTGGTCGCCAAATCCGACAGATCAGCACTCCCATAGCGGGAACTGGCAATTCGTTCGGACAGTTTGGCCACATCCAGATCACGGCGACCTCGAAGTACGCGGCGAACTTGAAAGGACACGCCACCCCAAGTGACATAGCCCAAGTCGGGCTCGCTGGTGGCACTCCCAAGCAGTGCCAGCGTGCCCGAGTAGACGCGCTCTCCATTGCTACCGACCGGACCTCGACCGAGCCAGCCACTCGGTACCGGAGGATCGCGCTCCTCTTTGAATTCAAGCAGCCACACACCGGAATCGGGCTCTGTGGTGTCCGGAAGGGGAGAGCCTTGCACCATCACCCAGAAGCGCAGGTTTGGTAGTGATGCGACTCCTGAGTGTAGCTTGCGTACCGCATCCAAGAGTACGAAGTAGGAGTCCTCGCCACGACCGGCATGACGGCTCGCCCGATACTGTGCGATCATCTGTCCCAAGTCGCTCCGCCACGGCTCTTCCAATTCAACCAGGTCGTCATTCCGTAGGAGCAAACGGACTCCGTCCTTCACTTCGCTGTATTGCGAAAGTTCCTCTCGTTGTTCGTTGCGCTTGCGACCATCGGTCAAGAGATCGGTGATGATCCGGCCCGCTGTTGTCGACTGTTCGCGAACGGTGAACAGCGCCGGAGGTTGGCTCTGACTCTGTTCGATCATGAGTTGGGCGTAGGAATGCCCGAACTGGGCCACCGCAGAGTCTAGGAGCGACTCCGTAACGCCTCCCAAAGACAGCGCCACTCGCAGCGCCAGCGCTGAGCGTCGCACTTCCCAGCCAAAGGGGCCACGAGCCGTTGCATCGAAGTCGATTACATCCAGCAGAGGGCCGGCTTCATCAAACGTGACGCCCACGTTCTCTAAGTGGACATCTCCGTAGAGCTGCACTTGCTCCGCCCCGGTGCCATGTAGAACCGATGCTTGGCTGTCTTGGTAGCGTGACAGATCCCGATAGAATAGTAGGGCGGTGCCTCGCAGATAGGGCTGTAGCCCTTCCGCCATCGCCTGGTACTTATCGGCAACCAGCATCGGTCGGGTGGCAATCAAGTCGCGATCCGCATCAACCAAGGTTTGGATGATGAGTGCGGTACGGGTATCCATCGCCGGATTGCAGCCTGCGATTCCGAATAGGACCAGGAGGCCACACACAGGGGCCAGGAATCGATGTTTGGGATGAGCGAAGGTCACGATCTATGCCTACCGGTCGCCTCCTTAACGCAACCGCTGTCCAGGTGAAAGCCGAAACGCCACCCTTTCTCAAAAAATCACGGATTTGTCACGATTCAAGGTCCATAAGCTGCCTGTTTGTGGCGGCTGTCGGCTAGACCAGCGACGTGATACGCTAAGGCAGTCGGCACAGATCAGTGCCCGACCCCTGAGAGGAAGGCATCGGATGAGCAGAGTTTCTCATGTGGCACAGTGGGCGCTATCCTTGGTCTTGGGTTCCATGATGACTGGCTGCGGCAGCGACCAGATCATGGATGGCACAGAGACGGCAAGTGACGGTGGCGGCTATGTGAGCGATCCTCTGCGGCAGTGCATGATGACGCTGGGGCGGCTCACGGTGGTTGGGAATCAACTTCTGGTGAACTGCGGAGGCCAATTGGTGCCAACGCGGCTGAAGGGAATCAATCGGTCCGGCCTGCAACACAAAAACGGACTCCAAATGGCTGGCTTTGGTAGCGACCCTACGACAGAACTCCAGCAGTGGCGAGATCTGTGGAAGACGGTGGTGATTCGACTCCCCATCGGGCAGACCTACTATCTGTTTTACGATTCCTATCGGCAGGACATCGCGGCGATCATTGCTGCTGCCAAGTCGCTGGGTATCTACGTCATTCTGGAGCTACATGGCTACGATGCTGCGAATCTCAACGAAGCGCAGCCGGATCCGGTGACTACGCCGATGTTCTGGGGACAAGTCGCACAGCGCTTTGGGAGTGAGACTCACGTCCTGTTCGACATCTGGAACGAGCCTCATGATGTACCGTGGTCGACGTGGAAGGGGAATGCAGAGGCCATCATTCGGGCGATTCGGGCAGCGGGAGCCAGTGATACACTGGTAGTAGTAGGCGGACTTGATTACGCCTACGATTTGACGCCACTCCTTCAGCCGAGCAACCGGATTACTGGGCTGGGTCCGATCATTTATGCGACTCATCCCTATCCGTTGAAAAAGACCCCACCATCGATGGCACCCGAGTGGGATGCTAAGTTTGGGAATGTCGCCAAGCTACTGCCGGTCCTGATTGGTGAGTACGGGGTGGATGACTCCTCTGGTACTCCTTTCGGTCTTGGCAGTAGGAGCGCGGCTCACAACTGGATGATTCAGCTTCACAACTACATTGATGAGCACCAGCTTTCTGCGCTGGCCTGGTCGGGAGGAGACATGCCCCAGTTGACCCGAGGTAAGAGCGGTGGCGTTGTGAATTTACCTTCGAATCCGCCCGATCCGAACCAGCCCACTGATCCGTTTGGGGTCGATGTCAAAGCCTGGATGGTGAAGCCGATTCTGTAGTCCTGCCTAGGCGCACCACAGGCTCACGCCGGTCCGATTTCGGCGGCGTAGCGACGAGAGTCTGCAACATCTGGAATCAATACGTACATGATGTTGGATTGGAAGTACCTGTACCAGTAATCCCAACGGAATAGGAGGAGAGCACCATGGATCGTCGCAGTTTCTTAAAGCTCGCCGCCACCAGCGGGATCGCTGTGATGGCACCGACAGCATTCACTCGCCCGGTGTACGCCGCAGGGCCTCGATATGGGGGTCCGTTCTTCATCATGATTCACGCCAGTGGAGGTTGGGATCCGACCTACCTCTGCGATCCGAAGGGAAGCGATGGACCGGTGAACATCAACAAGATGTTCAAGATGGCAGAGATCGCTCCCGTCGGTGTCTTCAAGACTCCGCCCGCCACGGTGGACTACGGCGCGAGCGGCATGAAGCCGTTTGACTTTGTCACCAAGTACAAGAACCAGCTTTTGGTGATAAACGGAATCGATACCACCACGGGGAACCACGATACCGGGACTCGCGTGATCTGGAGTGGTCGAGTTGCCGAAGGATATCCGGGCTTTGGCGCGGTACTCGCAGCCGCGAAGACTCCGGGCAATCCGCTCGGGTTCATCTCGAACGGAGGCTATGAGGCCACGGCGGGCCTGACTTCACTCACGCGCCTTGGCAACATTGATACGACCCAGCGCATCGCCTATCCCAACCGTCGGGATCCGGCGAATGCGATGTCTCTGTATCACACCGATGCAACCTGGAATCGCATCAACCAAACGCAGCGTGACCGACTCGCCTCGCTGCGAGATGGAACGCAGGTGCCACGGCTCAATCGTGGACAGGCCGCGCTGTTCATGGCGCGTGATCCGGCCAATGATCTGGCAGCTCTTGCAGCGGCTCTGCCGACTCAAGCGGCGGTCAATGCGGCCTCGAACAGTCTGCAAAGGCAAGCGATGGTCGCGGTCGCTGGCTTCAAGACGGGACTGGCGGTTGCGGCAAACCTGTCGATCGGCGGCTTCGATACGCACGGTAACCACGATGGAGGCCACATTCCGCTGATGGGCAACCTGTTGGCGGGCATTGATCTAGTGTGGACCGAGATCACCAACGCGGGACTGGCCGGAAAAGTGGTCGTCGCGGTCGGCTCTGACTTCGGTCGGACCCCGGCCTACAACGCCCAAAACGGCAAAGACCACTGGAACATCACGAGCATGATGTTCATGGGGGCCGGGATTGCTGGTGGACGGGTGATCGGTGGGACGGATGCGAACTTTAAGGCGAAAAAGTTCAACCCAGCGACGCTGATGGAAGACCCGAACGGAATCCGGATTAACCCAGAGCATATCCAGAAGGCACTGCGCGACTTGGCGGGTGTCACTGACTCTGACCCGGCTCGCCAGTTCCCGCTTTCGCCATCGGTCGCAGACCTGCGTCTGTTCAATCCGTAGCGCAGAGATCCCCACGTAGACCTTCCATATCCTTCCTGCCGCCGCTCCGCTCTGCTCTGCTTTGAAGAGCGGGGCGGAGTCCGCTGGCACCATCCGATCGTGACCCGATTCGGGAGAGTTCCCGGCCAGACGAAAAACTGCGTTGAGAGGGCGAGCGAGTCGGTCGCTTGGGCTACTTGGGTACGCGGAGCTTGGGGAGATGTTGGCGGTGCTGCTCTTCGATCCACTGCCAG
>CALLYL010000180.1 GCA_937859535.1 uncultured Myxococcales bacterium | reverse complement strand
CAGTGGCCTCGCGGTTGAGCGCCAGGGGCACGCCATAGCCCGCCGCGCTACCGAGTGGCGAGCGATCGAACTGGGTGAGCAGCGATGGTCCGGTTTCCAGCGTGTCGATCAGTCCTTCGGCAAACGCTGCCGCCCACAGACCCAGGGAGGACGGCATGGCGCGGCGCTGGTGAGTGAAGCCGGGCCACAGCACCAGCCGATGTTGCGAGGCAAAGCCCAGCAGGGCCGCCGCGAGCCGCGTCCCGAGTTCCAGAAGCCCAAGCAGCGCATCTTTGCCAAACAAGCGCACATCGCAGGCGATTTGATCGTTGCGCGAGCGTCCGGTGTGCAGTCGTGCCCCCAGCTCGGGATCGCGCTGGGACAGCCACAGCTCGACGGCGGTGTGTCCGTCTTCGTGTTCGCGAGCGATCGACAGCTCGCCGCGATGAATCGCCGCCAGCGCCTCGACCAGATGGTTATGGAGCTGGGCATGATCGCGTGGGGTCAGCAGCTCGGCACTGCGTAGACCGGCGATGTGACCGAGGCTGCCGAGCACATCCCAGGTGAGCAGACGGCTGTCCCAGTGCGGATCGTCGCCGATGGTGTAGGACAGGGCGCGCTCGTTGGGTGGGGCGGACGGAGACCACAGGGTTGTCGGCGAAGGGGCTTGGCTCATGACTCGGCTCCGAGAGAATCTACTCCGAGGAAGGTCTAGTGGTGGCGAGATAGCGCGTCGCCAGTGCGGCATAGAAAAGGCGGGCGGCGCGAACTTGATCGAGGGCGACCCACTCATCGGCGGTGTGCGAGACGCGACTGTCGCCGGGACCGCACTTGATGGCATCGAGGTGGCGCAAAAAGACCCAGTCTGAACAGGTGGGGCTGCCATAGAGACGGGCAGTTGGACTGAGTGCGAGCGCGGCGGCCAACAGCGGTGATCCTTCAGGCGTCTCACACGGCTGTAGTCGCGATGAGGTCACCACGACCTGACTGCGCAGGGCGGCCTGAAGGTGCGCTCCCAGCTCGGCGTGATCCCAGCTTGGCGTCGTGCGCAGGTCGAGTACGGCCTTGGCCGTCGGTGGAGTTACGTTGCGGGCGACGCCAGCTTCCAGCACCGTTGGGGTAATGGTCGGCTGTCCAAGCAGTGGATGCGGCCTTTCGGTACACAGATTCGGTAGCTTGAGTAGATCAGCGGCCAGCGTCAGCACGGCGGAGTGAGCCCCGCGCTCGGCGGCATAAGCGGCATGGCACTGATCCCCGTGCGCAATGAGATCAATCATCATCAGCCCGCGCTGCGCGACGGCTAGATCCAGCGAGGTGGGCTCTCCCACGATGGCGGCATCGAGTGTTCCCAGCCGAGGCACGGCGCGGGGCATGCTGGTGTCGCGGGTCTCCTCGCAAAAGCCCAGCACGACCAGCAGCCGGCCACTTGGTGGACCACCAGCTCTTTGGACATCCAGCGCCGCCCCAATCATGGCCGCGACGCTGGCTTTGGCATCATTTGCGCCGCGACCCCACAGCCTGCCGTCTTCAATGGTGGGTTCAAACGGCGCACGGGTCCAGCCTTGACCAACGGGGACGGTGTCCAGATGCGAGACCAGCGCGAGGCTTTTACCGGGTTTGTCGCTGGAAAGCTCAATCGCGACCATCGCATCGTCGCGACGAACCGGTAGGCCAAAGCGTGCGGCAACTTGCTCGACGAGGGTGGCGACAGCCGCTTCATCCCCTGACACAGACGGCGTGCGCACCAGGTCGGCGAGCAGCGCGATCTCGTCGAGAGCCCCGGATGCTGCGCTAGCCAAGGAGTGCGGCAAGATCGACTCCCAGATAGGTCGCCTTTTCTTTCCGTCCGACGATCATCGTGCCGCAACCGGCACCGGTGAAGACCTCGAACAGCAGCGAATCGGGCGCAGCACCATCGATGATGTGGGTGCGTTCGACACCACCGGTGGCGGCGCGAATGCAGGCTTCGACCTTGGGACGCATGCCTCCAGCAATGGACCCGCTGGCGAGCAGGCTGGCCAGATCGTCGGGGTCAGCGAAGGTGACGAGTGTCGCCGGATCGTTGCGATCACGAAGGACACCGGGGGAGCTGGTCAAAAAGATGAGCTTCTGGGCGCGTAGAGCGACGGCCAGGCTTTCAGCAAGGGTGTCGGCGTTGACGTTAAAGACGCTGCCGTGCTCGTCGCCGGCCAGGCACGATACCACCGGTATGTAACCCGCTTGCAGCAGCGTTTCCAACACTCGCGGGTCGACGCGCTCGACATCCCCGACGTGTCCAAAATCGACCAACTGTTCGTGGCCGTGGTCATCCACGACTTGAACGGGCGGGCGCTTGTGGGCGGAGACTAGCTCGGCGTCGACTCCCGATAGACCGACAGCGCGCACGTGATGGGCACGCAGCGCCGACAGCACCGCGACGTTGAGCTGACCGGCTACCGACATCACCACTGCTTCGAGAGCGATGTCATCGGTGACGCGGCGACCTGCGATGATCTTGGGCTCGCTGCCGAGCCGACGGGACAGGGCGCTGGCTTGAGGACCGCCACCATGGACGATCACCAGACGCACGCCGAGCGACGACAGCAGTGACACCTGGGCGGCCACGCCAGCGAGCGCTTCGGCCTGATGTAACACCTCGCCCCCGAGCTTGATGACGAAGATTTGGTCGCGGTAGGCGCGCACGTAACGAAGCGCTCCTTTGAGGCCCGCAATGCCTTTGGCTGGCTCGATAGACACGGGAAAATCCTTTCGGCTTGGCGAAGCTCGCTACAGCGACATATCGCCGATGAGTTCAATGAGCAGGGCGCGCTGGACGTGGAGCCGGTTTTCGGCCTCGTCGACGACTGCCGAGCGGGGACCGTCGAGCACTGCGTCGTCGATCTCGATGTTGCGACGCACCGGCAGGCAATGCATGACAAAGCCGTCGCTCGATAGCTTGTGGCTGCGGGCCTCGGTCATGCGCCAGTCACGACGGCCTTGGCGCAGCTCGACTTCCTCGGCGGGACGACCGAAGCGTCCGAGTGCGCCCCACGATTTCACGTAGACCACATCGGCTCCGTCGAGAGACTCGTCTAGCTGATGGCTGACCGCGACGCTGCCACCGCTTACGCTGGCGACGCGCTCGATCGTGGCCATGTCATCGGGGTCCAGCTCGTAGCCGGGTGGATGGGCGATGGTCAGGTTCATGCCTTGACTGACGGCAGCAATCGCCGCACTGGCGGGCACCGCCGTCGGTAGCGGTTTGGGGTGATACGACCACATCAGCACGCAGCGACGGCCTGCCGGGGTCGTGAGTCGCTCGCGCAGGGTCAGCGCGTCGGCGAGTCCTTGGCAGGGATGGCGACGGACGGACTCCAAGTTGATGACCGGCTTTTCACAGTAGTGGGCAAAGTCGCGCATGATGCGGTCCTCGCGCTCGACCGACCAGTCGCTGCCTTTGGGGAATGCGCGTAGCGCGACGGCATCGGCATAGCGACCGAGAACACGGGCTGCTTCGGCGATGTGTTCGACGGTGGTGCCGTCCATGACCACGCCTTTTTGGGTTTCCCAGGCCCAGCTCGTGCGACCCGGTTCCAGGACCACCGCATGGCCACCGTGGAGAAACATCGCGACCTCGAAGCTGGTGCGGGTGCGCAGGCTGGGGTCCAGGAACACCATCGCCAGCACTTTTTGGGCAAGTGCGTCTTTGCGTTTGACCTCGCCGCGCTTGAGTCGTCCAGCCAGATCGAGCAGCCGGGTTAGCTCGCTCGGAGCCAGGTCGGCCATGTCCAAAAAGTCACGCTTTCCGACGGGTGGAACTGATAGTGGCGGCGTCATGACAGCACCTCTGCGAGGGCCTGGAGCAAAAGCTCCGCCTCACTTGCCGAAAACGACAGCGGGGGCATCAGTCGGAGGACGCTAGGGTCCGAGGACGTGCCAACGATGATGTGGTGACGGAGCAGGGCGGTCTGGACTTCGACGGCAGGCCGACGAAGACGCAGACCGAGGAGTAGCCCGCGACCCTGAACGGCGACCACTTTGTCGGGGCCGAGCGCGAGCGCGCCATGCCGCAAGAACTCGCCGATGGCGACCGCGTTTTCGCAAAGCCGCTCTTCATCAATCACCGCCAAAGTGGCGAGCGCTGCGGCACAGGGCACGGGACCGCCGCCAAACGTGCTACCGAGGTCGCCCTGCTTGATCTGCGCCGCAATCGCATCACTTGTGACCACCGCCGCAATCGGCAGCCCCGAGGCCAGACCCTTGGCCAACGTGAGCAGGTCGGGTGTGATGCCGATCGCCTGAGCCGTCGTGAACGCGCCGCAGCGACCGACGCCACACTGCACCTCGTCGAAGATTAGCTGGGCACCGCTGCGATCACAGGCCTTGCGCGCAGCCGCGATCAGCTCAACCGGCAGATCCCGCGCACCGGTCAGTCCTTGGACAGGCTCTAGGATCACCCCGGCGATGGTGTCATCGACAGTTGCCAGCAGCGTCGCCGGATCGTTCCACGGCACCTTGATCGACAGCGGGATGCCTGCTCGCCGAGCCCCGGCCATGTACTTTTCACCATCGGTGACGGCCAGCGTTGCGGCGGTTCGGCCATGCCAGCCACCCTCGATCGACACAAAGAGCTGACGCCCCGTCACTTTCCGGGCCAGGTGCAGCGCGTTTTCGTTGGCCTCGGCCCCGGAGTTACACAGGAACACCTTGCTTAGTGGCGAAGGACAGTGCGCGACAATCGCCGACGCCAGACGTTCCCGAATCGGATGCGGCAGAGCCGTCGAGTAAAACAGCAGCGACTCGGCCTGCTCGCGGATCGCCTGGATGACCTTGGGATGACAGTGTCCCGTCGAAGCCACCGCATGACCGCCGTACGCATCGAGCCAGCGCTGGCCCTCTTCGTCGAACAGCCACGAGCCTTGGCCTCTCACCGGACGCACCGGCAGTTGGGCATAGACCGGCAATAGTGCCGAAGCGCTCGATGGACCTAACATGGGAACGCCCCCACCGCCTGGAGCCCGCTCGTTTCAGGCATTCCGAGCGCCAGGTTCATCGCTTGCACTGCCTGTCCGGCAGCACCTTTTAGTAAGTTGTCAATAGCAATCGTCACTTGGATCTCTTTTCCGTCTGGGCTCTGGCAGGCGTGGAGCAGTGCGTAGCTGGAGCCGATGGCGTGGGTCAGCTCCGGCGGCTTGCGTTGGCGTCGCACCAGCGGTCGTGTCGCATATGCGTCGACAAAAGCGTGCTCGACCGTTCCTGGCGGGAGCGAATCAGCCAAGGTCGCGTGAAGGGTCAAGTAGATGCCACGCACCATCGGTCCCGAGTGGGTGATGAGCCGTGCCATCGCATCGGGCCGTCCCGTCCACGCACGTAGGCTGCCGAGGATCTCGGCCTCATGACGGTGCGAAAACGACGAATAGGCAAACAGGTTGTGGGCGCGAGCTGGGTGATGGGTGGTGTCACGCGGTTTGGCACCCGCTCCGCTCGATCCGGTGACGGCAAACAGCGCCGGTGTCGCCTGTCCGAGCAAGTTCCGCAGGGGATACAGAGCGAGCTGCGCCGCCGTCGCAAAACAGCCCGGTGCGGCGATGGTGGTCGCTCCCAGCAGCTTGTCTCCGACGACATCACACAGGCCATAACGAAAGCGGGGCAAAAGCTCCGGGGCCTTGTGGGGACCGTAATAGCGTGCGTACAGCTCGGTGTCAGCGACGCGAAAATCCGCCGCCAGATCAATCAGCAGACGCGGGCTTTTTTCCAGCAGCGGTCCAACGAGGCCAGCCGACTCACCGTGCTCCAGGGCCATCATCACCACGTCGTGGTTGCCGACGAGTGATGCCAGCTCTCCGGCGACAAAACGGTCCTGGGTGAGTGGGGCCAGCGTCGGATGAACGTCCGCAATGCCCTTGCTGTCCTGACTGCGGCTGTGGGCCGTCACTTTGCCGACGAACGGATGTTGGTAGAGCAGGCGCAGCAGCTCCCCTCCGACGTAGCCACCGGCCCCGGCGACCAGCACTGCGAGAGGTCGAGTCACGTCTCGACCTCGCTGTCGCGAACATGGATCCTTTTTTTCGGTCCACGCTGTAGGGCGACTTCGACGGCCTTGCGCACCACCGTCACCAGGCCAGCCGCATCGCGCCGGGCGTTGTGGGCCGGGACATTCAGGTTGGTGCGGATGTAGTCGAGCCCGACTTCGTTATCGGTCGCGGGCCCAGTGAGCACCGTCGCTGAGATTCCATAGTCACGGCGCAGGATTTCAACCGCGCCCCAGCAGCCAACTGGATCAGGTGCCGCCACCACCCACGCACCCGCCGCCCCCCGCAGCTCCGGGTCGAGCAGGATGTCTTGCACGCCGTATTCACCGAGGATTCCGTCGCCTAGCTCGGCGATGATGACATCGGGTTTCGAATCCGAGAGACGGTTGAAGATGCCCTTGGCGGTCCGGGTCGTGACGCCTGCTCTGGTCGATGCCAGGCCGCTATCGGAAAAGGCCAGCGCGGTGATGGCCCCAGCGTCGAGCATCTGCAAGGTATCGCGCATCAGCGACACGCCGGTGAGCTTGCAGGCCGCAACCCGCAGACCGCCTCGCGAAAGGCCTCGGACCAGCTCGGTGGCGGCGTAGGTTTTGCCGGTGTTCATGCAGGTGCCGGCCACGTAAATGACCGGGATCGTGCTGCGTAGATCATCGGCGGCGGGTACCGCGCCCTGACGGATGTGGGCGGGCTTGCCGACGCGATCCGATAGCTCGGGAAAGCTCAGGATGGCCCCGAGGACTTCGACGCGGAACGGCGCACCCAGCTCGGGACTGGCCGAAGTACAGCGCCCGAGTACGCCGCCCAAATTGAGCACGTGGAGCGTGTCCCCAACGGCGATGTGCGACGGGACTTCTCCCGCATAGCCGTGTAGTGCGCGCCGATTCCCGAGCGTGCCGGCCAGAATATCTCCCGAGCGCAGCGGCACCATCCGACCGCTCAAGTCCTCGACGGTGTTGTAGGTCGACTTGTCCTCCAAGATCCGGACCGCCAGGACGTAGCCTTCCGACGGATTGATCTGGTCACTGACGATGACATCGCGGCCCAGGTGGGCGTTGCGGGTCGAGGAAGCGATGCGGTCGAGCCGCACTCGAGTGGTGACCATCATCGGCGGTCCTCGCCTTCGGTTTGGGTCGACGCGGCGATTGACTCGGCGCGGGCCAGGGCGCGAGCGGCCAACAGCGGGGCCACTGCCGAGACCCGTGCAAAGCCCCGCGCTTCCTCGCCAGACCACAGCAGGTTTTCTTCGCCATAGGTCGCCACCGCCCGATCGAGCAGCGACGCCGGACTGCGCGCTCCGGTGACTTGAAACCGCCCCGGGGACAGCCGCAGCCGCGTCTCGCCAGTCACCCGCTGCTGACTGCTTTGTAACAGCGCCTCGATGTCACGGAGCGCCGGGTCGAAGTATTGGCCTTCGTGGAGCCGGTCGCCGTAAAAGCGCGCCAGGTGATCCTTCCAAAAGCCCTGCCACTTGGTCTGCACCAGCTTTTCCAGCTCGCGATGGGCCGCAATCAGCGTCAGCGCTGCGCCCGCCTCGAAGCCGACCCGTCCCTTGATGCCGAGCACCGTCTCGCCAACGTGGATGTTGCGACCGATGCCGTACCGCTCGCACAGCTCACCCAGGACGTCGACGAGCTGCGCCCCAGTATAGGTCTTGCCGTCCACCGACACCGGCACGCCTTTGTCCCAGCCAATCACGACATCGATCGGGGCGAGCGTCGGATCGGGCGGATCGAGCAGCTCACTCGGCGGACTCTGCCACGAGTCGTGCGTCCAGCCGCCACCCCAGGTCGTCCCCCACAGTCCCCGATTCACCGAGTACGCTGTCGCCCGCTCCGGCACCGGCAGGCCGCGCTCGCGCAGGTAGGCGATCGACTCTTCGCGCTTCACTCCACCATCGCGGATCGGCGTCACCACCTGTAGCTCGGGGGCCAGCACCCGCAGCGCCACGTCGAAGCGAATCTGGTCGTTGCCCGCGCCCGTCGAGCCATGCGCCACCGCCTTGGCCCCGAGCTGCTTGGCGACTTCAATCACCGAGATCGCTTGTTGGGTGCGCTCGGCGGCCACCGACAGTGGATAGACCTCGCCGCGCAGGACGTTGCCAAAGATCAGGTAGCGCACGAAGCGGTCAAACACCTGCTCGCGGGCGTCGATGGCGGTGTGCGAGGCCGCTCCGACTGCCTGTGCCTGCTTGGCGATCGCGGCGCGCTCGGTCTCGCTGGTGCCGCCGGTATCGACGAATACCGTGTGGACGATCCAGCCTGCGGCGCTCAGCTTGGGAACGCAGTATGACGTATCGAGTCCGCCCGAAAAGGCCAGCGCCAACGGGCCCAGTTTGTTTTGCATAATGCATATAGATGCACAATCTGAATTTGACGCACAAGCACTATTTTTCGGACACGGGTCTGGTCGATTTCGCAGATTTCGTCGATATTTTGCTTTGACTTGACGCGTCATGTGATTCACCCTGGCCGCCTTCGAGGGCTGACTGTGGAACAGTGTAAGATGCATAAATGCATAGTTGGAGCGACCAGATGAAGTTGGGTCTGGCAGATGGAACGGTGCTGCGTGGGCGGTCGTTTGGCGCGCCACATGAGGCCCGGGGCGAGGTCGTTTTTCACACCGGCATGGTCGGTTACGTCGAGGCGCTGACCGATCCCTCCTACCGAGGCCAGATCCTGGTCTTGACCTATCCGCTGATCGGCAACTACGGCGTTCCGGCGGACGGTCTCGAATCGGATCGGATCCAGGTGCAGGGCCTGGTGGTCAGCCGCTACGCGCCCACGCACAGCCATTTCGCGGCGGTGCAAAGCCTCGGAGACTGGTTATCCGCCTCTGGTGTTCCGGCGATCTCGGGTGTTGATACGCGGTCGCTTGTGCAAAAGCTACGGAGCCACGGAACCATGGCGGGGGCGCTGCTCCACGACCAAACCGATGCGGCGCACGGGCTGGCCGAGTCGCCGGGGATTGCGATGCGCGACGCGGTCAGCCTGGTCGAGCCGCACTCGATCGTCGAGCTGCCGGGCCCTGGCCCTCGCATTCTGGTGATTGATACCGGGGCCAAAGAGTCCATCATTCGCTCGCTGCGAGTGCGCGGCGCGGCGGTGATTCGGGCGGGGGCGAGCAGCAACTGGGAAGCGTATCTGTCGCGGGTCGATGGCGTGCTACTCGGCAATGGGCCGGGCGATCCTCGTGATCAGGGGCCACTTATCGAGCGTCTGCGACGGGTGCTCGACCTGCGGCTGCCGACCTTTGGGATCTGCCTCGGTCATCAGCTCTTGGCGCGCTGTCTCGGTGGCGACACCTACAAGCTGCCGTTTGGGCATCGCTCGCACAATCAGCCGGTGCTCGAGGTCGGGACGCGGCGGGCGTACATCACCAGCCAGAATCACGGCTATGCGGTCGACGAAAAGACGCTGCCCACCGACGTCGCCCCGTGGTTTGTCAACCTCAACGACGGCACCAGCGAGGGCATTCGTCACAAGTCCGCACCGTTTTCATCGGTCCAGTTTCATCCCGAGGCCGCTGCCGGACCGCGTGACACCGCCTATTTGTTCGACGACTTTCTGCGCACCGTCGCTGCATGCAAAGGGACGCGCCCATGACCGCTCCACACAACCTGTCCGCCGCTTTACCTATCGACCAGCCGGTGTTGCCCGAGCGGGTGCTGGTGCTTGGCTCGGGGGCGCTTCAGATTGGCCAAGCGGGCGAGTTTGATTACTCGGGGTCGCAGGCCTGCAAGGCGCTGCGCGAGGAAGGCATCCGGGTCGTCCTCATCAATCCCAACATCGCGACGGTGCAGACCTCTGAAAAGCTGGCCGACGCGGTCTACTTCTTGCCGGTCGAGCCGAGCCTGGTCGAAGAGATCATCATCCGTGAGCAGATCGACGCGATCCTGCTCGGCTTTGGTGGTCAGAGCGCGCTCAACTGTGGACTCAAGCTCGCGGACGAGGGCATCTTGGCCCGCCACGGCGTACGCGTCCTTGGGACTTCGATCGAGACAATTCGGGCCTGCGAGGACCGCAAGCTGTTCGCCGACAAGCTGCGCGAGATCGACGTGCCGGTGGCGCGGGGCCAGGTCGCAACCTCGCTGTCCGAGGCCCAAGCCGTCGCTGCCGAGATTGGCTATCCGCTGATCCTGCGTGCCGGATTTTCCCTGGGCGGTCGCGGCTCGGCGATTGTCAAAGGTCCGGCGGAGCTGACGGCGGCAATCGAGCGAGCCCTCGCTGGCGTCGGGCAAGTGCTCCTCGAAGAGTGCCTGAGCGGCTGGAAAGAGATCGAGTACGAGCTGGTCCGCGATAAGGACAACAACTGCATCACCGTCTGCAACATGGAGAACTTCGACCCGATGGGCGTCCACACCGGCGAGTCAATCGTCGTGGCCCCCTCGCAGACGCTCTCCGATTCCGACTACCAACTGCTGCGCGATGCGGCGATTGCGACGATTCGTCACCTCGGCATCGTCGGCGAGTGCAACATTCAGTTTGCGCTCGACCCCAAGGCGTCGCGGTTTCGGGTGATCGAGGTCAATCCTCGGCTGTCGCGATCGTCGGCGTTGGCCTCGAAGGCGACCGGCTATCCGCTGGCCTATGTCGGGGCCAAGCTTCAGCTCGGTCACTCGCTGCCCTCCCTGCGCAATGCCATCACCCGCACCACCACCGCTTGTTTCGAGCCCGCGCTCGACTACGTGGTGTGCAAGGTGCCGCGCTGGGATCTCGAAAAGTTTGCGGGGGCCGACCTGCGCATCGGCACCGAGATGAAGTCGGTCGGCGAGGTCATGGCGATCGGGCGCAGCTTCGGGGAAGCGCTGCAAAAAGCGCTGCGGATGCTGGAAGTCGGGGCCGATGGCTTTGATCCAAACCTGTACGAGCTGACCGATCGGGCGGCAGTGCTCGCCGAGATTTCACCGCCCTCGTCGCGCCGCATCTTTGCGCTGGCGCGGGCTTTTGCGCTCGGCTTCACCGTCGAAGAAGTGGCGAAAGCGACCGCGATCGACCGCTTCTTCCTGCATGAGCTGTTCGAGCTACACGCGCTGCGCGACGAGCTGGCCGGTCGTACCGCCGCCACGCTCGATGAGGAGCTACTGCGACGGGCCAAGCAAGCGGGCTTTTCCGACGCCCAGATTGCCAAGCAGGGCCAGCCGGGCCTCTGTGTCGATGCGGTCCGAGAGCGGCGCCGGCAGCTCGGGATTTTGCCCAAGCTGCGTCAGATCGACACGCTCGCCGCCGAGTATCCGGCGCAGACCAACTACCTGTACCTGACCTATCACGCCGACTCCCACGACGTGCTGCCGTCGGACCATAAGAAGCTCCTGCTCCTCGGCTCGGGCTGCTATCGGATTGGCTCGTCGGTCGAGTTTGACTGGAGCTGTGTCGGAGCGGCGGCGGCGGCGCGGGCGCTGGGCTATGAAGTGGCGCTGCTCAACTGCAATCCGGAGACGGTGAGCACCGACTACGACCTGTGCGACCGGCTGATCTTTGACGAGGTCTCGCTCGAAACGGTGCGCGAGCTGTGGGACTTCGAGTCGGCGGTGGGCGGCGGCTTTTGCGGGGTGCTGCTGGCGATGGGCGGACAGACCCCGAACCGGCTGGCGCTGCCTCTTTCCCAGGCCGGGATTCGGCTGCTCGGGACCGCGCCGGAGTCGATCGACTGCGCCGAGGATCGCGCCAAGTTTTCCGGTCTGTGCGACCAGCTCCACATCGATCAGCCGCGCTGGACCGAGGCCAAGGAGATGGCCAACCTCGACACGGCGGTTGCAGCCATCGGCGGCTATCCGGTGCTGGTCCGTCCCTCGTATGTGCTGTCGGGCGCGGCGATGCGGGTGGCGCACAGCGGGCCGGAGCTGCGGCTGTATCTCGACGGGGCAACCCAGGTGACGCCGGAACACCCGGTGGTGGTCAGCAAGTACGAGCGCCACGCCCGCGAAATCGAGCTGGATGCCGTCGCCAAGGACGGCGAGATCCTGCTGTGGGCGATCTGTGAGCACATCGAGGACGCGGGCGTTCACTCGGGCGATGCGACCATGATGATTCCGCCTCAGGATCTGACCGTCGAGATGGTCCGCAAGGTGCGGCGGATTGGCCGAGCGCTGTGCCAGGCGCTGCGGGTGACCGGGCCGGTGAACTTGCAGCTCCTCGCCCGCGACGACGAGGTCAAGGTCATCGAGTGCAACCTGCGGGCCTCGCGGAGTTTTCCGCTGGTGTCCAAGGCACTCGGCGTCGACTTCATCGCGACGGCAACCCGGGCGATGCTGGGCGAGTCGGTGACGCTGCCGCCGCTGCGCGATCCGCTCGACCTGGACTATGTGGTGGTCAAAGCACCGATGTTTTCGTTTCGGCGGCTGTCGGGGGCGGACCCGCTGCTCGGCGTCGAGATGGCGGCCACCGGCGAGGTCGGCTGTTTTGGTCATACGGTGGAAGAGGCGCTTGCCAAGGCGCTGCTGTCGACCGGCTTTCGCTGGCCGAGGCGGGGCGTGCTGCTGTCGCTGGGGACGATGAGCGACAAGTACCTGTTGGTCGAGGAAGCGCGGGTCTTGGCCGAGCTTGGGCTGCAAATCTACGCGACGCCAGGCACCGCCGAGACCCTGCACGCCGAAGGCATCGACTGCCAGACCGTGGACAAGGGCGAGGGCGGGGCCAGCTCGGAGGTGCTGCGGCTGCTTCGCGAAGGGGCGATCGACCTGGTCGTCAACATCCCGCGCAGCTTCGACAGCCAAGGGCGTCCCGATGGCGTGCTGATTCGACGGGCGGCGATTGACCTGGAGATTCCGCTGTATACCGACCTCCAGCTTGCCCGGGCGGTGGTCAAGATGCTGGCGCGGGTGACGCCACCGTCCGCTGCCGGGCCGGGATCGCTCCAGGTTCTGCCCTGGAGCCACTACTTGCACCCGGCACCCTAGCCCGTGAAGATGTCCCCGGACATCGAGCAAGCGGTGTAAACCGAGCCGGAGATGTCCAGGGACGTCCGAACACCGCATGACTGGTGATAGAAGATGTCCAGGGACATCCGAACCCAGCGCATAGGCTGGTGGAAGAGGCGACACGACATGAACACGACGCACAAGCAGCACCTTGAGACGCTGGCGATTCACGCGGGACAGCCCGCCGAGCCGGTGACCGGAGCGATTACGCCGCCGGTGTTTATGACCTCGACGTATGTGCAGGACGGGCCAGGCGGGCACAAGGGCTACGAGTATTCGCGTACCCACAACCCGACGCGGCAGGCGCTCGAAGCGAACCTGGCGGCGCTTGAGGGGGGCACGCACGGGGTGGCGTTTGCCTCGGGCTGCGCGGCGACGACCACCATCCTGCACACGCTGTCGGCGGGCGATCATGTGGTGGCGGGCGACGACCTGTACGGCGGCACCTATCGCATTTTCGAGCGGGTGATGAAGCAGCTCGGGGTGTCGGTCACCTACGTCGATCCGATGCGACCGGCGGCGTTTGGCGAGGCGATACGTCCAAGCACCAAGCTCATGTGGATCGAGACGCCGACCAACCCGCTGCTGAAGCTATGCGACATCGCACAGGTGGCGGCGATCTGCAAGGCCGCAAACTTGCCGCTGTTCGTCGACAATACCTTCATGTCGCCGGTCCTTCAGCGTCCGCTTGAGCTGGGGGCGACGGCGGTGGTTCACTCGACGACCAAGTACATCAACGGTCATGCCGATGTCGTGGGCGGGGTGGTGGTGACCAGCGACTCGGCGCTCCACGACCGGCTGCGATTTTTGCAAAACGCGATCGGGGCGGTGCCGGGGCCGATGGACTGCTTCCTGGTGATGCGAGGGGCCAAGACGCTGCCGTTACGGATGGCTCGTCACTGCGAAAATGGCCAGGCGATCGCCGAGTGGCTGGAGTCGCAGATCGGACGCGGCCTGATCGAGCGGGTGATCTATCCCGGTCTGCCGTCGCATCCGCAGCATGCGCTGGCCAAACAGCAGATGCACGGCGCGGGCGGCATGATCAGCTTTGTCGTTGGGAGCGGTCGCCTTCCAGCCCTTGCGCGCTCGGTCAACATCCTGCGGGCGGTGAGGCTCATCGCTTGCGCCGAGAGCCTGGGTGGCGTCGAGTCGCTGATCGAGCATCCGGCCAGCATGACCCACGCCAGCATCCCCGTCGAGCAGCGCAACATACTGGGTATATCGGACGGGCTGATTCGACTGAGCGTCGGGATCGAGCACGTCGACGATCTGCGCGCCGATCTGGCCCAGGCCTTCGCCGCTGCCGAGTAAAACGGGTGGCTTAGGCCTCGGCCAGCGAGGCGCGGGCCGACAAAAGCCAGGCCAGCGGGGTTCGCAGCACCGGACAGGCCACAAAGTCGAATCGGAGTCGGGCCGCCAAGGCATACAGCCGCTGTTCGACGGCGAGCTGTTCGTTGACCGCGAGCCCAATCGGACAGGCTCGGCCCTGCGACTCGCTGCGCGTCGCTTGCAGCGTCTGTTCGAGCAGCGTCTCCTCGGGCAGCGCGGTCAGTTCAATGGCAATCAGCGCCGACAGCTTGGCGATGGCGGGTAGCTTGGCAAGCTCACTGTGGCCAAGCAGGACACCACGGCTTGGCGGGACTTCGGGCAGCATGGACTCGACGACGATGGGCTGTGGCTCACCATGAGCGGTTGCCGCCGTGCCATCGATTCTGAGCAGTCGTGCGACCGGCAGGTTGCGGACGAGCTGGCGATCGTTGTCGGTCGAAAGTCGCGCCCAGATCGGAACCCGCGCCGAAGCCATCGCCCAGCCCGACAGGCGCGACAAGTCGGCGTCGTGCTGGACATGCGACAGCGTCAGCGGCAGCGCTCCGAGTAGCAGCAGTCCGCGATGACCGTCGAGGGTGACCGCGTCTCCCTGGCGCAGCGTAAATTCTCGCGTCGACACTTGCTGTTTGGCGATGTCGACCCGCAGTGCGGAGCAACCAACGATGGCGCAGCGACCCATGCCTCGCGCCACCACCGCCGCATGCGAGGTCATGCCGCCCCGGGTCGTGACCAGGCCCGCCGCCGCTTCAATGCCGACGATGTCATCGGTCGAGGTTTCGGCGCGGATCAAGATTGTCGCGATGCCTTTGCGGCGCTGCGCCGCCGCTTCTTGGGACGTAAACACAATCGGTCCGGCGGCGGCACCTGGCGACGCGGGTAAGCCCCGAGCAATCGTTGGTGCACTCGCGGTCGGGTCAACCATCGGCAAGAGCAGCTCGGAAAAGCGCTTGGGGTCGCAGCGACGGAGCGCCTCTTCGGGCGAGATCATGCCCTCGCGGACCAGATCGCTCGCCACCCGCACCATCGCCCGGGCCGAGCGCTTGCCCGAGCGCGTTTGCAGCAAAAACAGTTGCCCGCGCTCAATGGTGAACTCGACATCCTGAAGGTCGGCAAAGCGTCGCTCGAGCGATGCCACCGCAGACGCGAGCTGCTGGTAGGCAGCGGGAAGCAGCGCGGACAGCTCACCAATCGGCCGGGGCGTAAATCCCCCCGAGACCAGGTCATCGCCCTGCGCCTGCGGCAAAAACTCGCCGTACAGACCTGGTTCACCGCTGCGCGGATCCCGCGAAAAGACGACGCCCGTGGCAGAGTTTGCCCCCAAATTGCCAAACACCATCAGTTGCAGCGTGACCGCTGTACCGATGTGGACGGGAATGCCCTGCATGCGGCGATATTCTTCGGCACGCGGGTTGTGAAACGAGCGCAGCACCGCATACACCGCTTCTCGGAGCTGGGTCCGGGCATCTTCGGGAACCGTCCGACCGGTGCGCTTGGCGATCACCTCTTGGTATTGCTTGCACAGCGCCGACAGATCCTCTGTCGATAGCTCTTCGTCGCGGGTGACGCCGCGCTTTTGCTTTAGCTCGAACAGCAGCATCTCGAAGGGATCGGGAACCAGCACGCTGTCGGGCTTCAGGCCAAAGACCAGCGCCGCGTACTGGTGCAAAAAGCGCCGATAACAGTCCATCGCACAGCGAGGGTCGCCGAGCCGTCGGGACAGGCCCGGCAGCACGGACTCGCTGATGCCGACGTTGAGCAGCGAATCGAGCATGCCCGGCATCGACACACTGGCACCCGAGCGCACCGAGAGCAGCAGCGGACGGGCGGGATCACCCAGCGCCGCGTCGACGGAGGTTCCAATCTGGGCGAGCTGCGACTCGATGTGCTGCCAAAACTCCTCGGGGAAGCTGTCGTGGGCCAAAAAGTGGGGCCACAGCGAGCACGGCAAGATCAGCCCGGGTGGTACAGGCAAGCCAAGCTGCGCCATCACGCACAGTCCCGCACCTTTTTGACCGAGCACGGCCGGATCAGGTACCGCAGGCGTGGCGCTTTGGACAGATCCACAGGTGCCGGAGGAAAGCAGCACCACGTCGCCGAGCATTGTTTAGCCTACCGACTCCTCGACGATCTCACCATCGTCGAGAGGCACACCGTTTTGGGCCGCTTCGCGCAGCGCTGAGAGGGCGACCTCGCGATCGATCTCGGAGACGGCGATGCCGATCTCTCCGGACATCGCGAGCGGTGCCGGCAGTGAGTGCATTTGGCGATCGTGGATCACCGCGACCACCCCTTCGGCGGCGAGGATGTCGTCGACGATCATTTGGGCCAGCAGGCGGCTGCGGGTGCGAAAAATCTCGACCTGCATATCGACCTCGGGATCGGCACCGACCGGACCACCCGTGGATTCGTTGTCGTGAGGTGGCGTGTTGCCCGAGGCTGTGGAGCCAGACGAGGTGTGAAGCGGCTTTTGAGACATCGTGTCCTAAGGAGCTAACACGGCGGCCATGCAGGGTCCAGATACCTTCTAGTTACCGAGTTCTACATTGTGAATCGCTAAGATGCGATGCTAACCTTCCCACTGGTGCACACTAGCTCAGCTCGCTTCACAGTAGGCTGACCCCTTCATGTGCCGAGGATGGTTGTGAAAAAACCTAACCAGTTTGGAAAGTACTTCCTCTTCGACCGCGTCAGCACCGGCGGGATGGCCGAGATCTTCCGTGCGAAGACCGTCTCTCTCGAAGGCACCGAGCGCATCGTCGCCGTCAAGAAGATGATCGACCTTCTGACCGCCGACAAAGAGCTTACCTCGATGTTCATCGACGAGGCCAAGCTGGCGGTGCAGCTCAATCACCCCGGCATCTGCCAGGTGGTAGATTGGGGTAAGGTCGGTGAAAGCTACTTCATCGCGATGGAGTACGTCTTGGGGCAAGACCTCAAGTCGCTCTTTCAGCGCTGTAAGCAGCAGCTTCCCGATGGCACGCCGACGATGCCGCTCGCGCAGAGCTGTTTCATCGTGATGAAGCTGTGCGAGGCGCTCGACTACGCGCACAACAAGCAGGACTCGCTCGGCAATCCGCTCAACGTCGTGCATCGCGACGTCTCGCCGCAGAACGTGCTGGTCAGCTACGAAGGCGAGATCAAGCTGATCGACTTCGGGATTGCCAAGCAGAGTGCCACGCGGGAAACCCAGACCGAAGCGGGCGTGCTCAAGGGCAAGTTCGCTTATATGTCGCCGGAGCAGGTCAAAGGCGAGCTGCTCGATCGGCGCTCGGATGTGTTCGCGACCGGGATCGTGCTGTACGAGCTGCTCACCGGCGAGCGACTGTTTCCGCCCGATCAAGAATTAGCGGTTCTCGACAAGATCAAGAACGTCGAGGTGCTGCCGCCGACCGCCTATAACCGCAAAATTCCCGAAGAGCTCGATCGGATCGTGATGAAGGCGCTCGCGGCCAAGCCGGAGGAGCGTTATCAGACGGCGATGGACCTGCACGCCGACCTCCAGTCGTTCCTGTACACCTCGGGCGAGTTCTTTTCGCGCAAGGACATGGCGGCGTGGATGAAGCGGGTGTTCCGCACCGAGATGGAAGCGGAGCAAAACGAGGTCGACGCGATTCGCGACACCAAAGTGGCACTGCCGACGTCGGGGGCGGACTCGCTTCAGCGGGCCCGGGCCACGCTATCGATGGCGGCACTCAAGGCCGATCCCGGCGGTGGACTGCGCGGCTCGAAGGAGACCGGCAGCATTCAGGCGGTGAAGGCGACCGGGTCGATCAAGGCGTTTGCTCCAGACGGTGGTGCGCCGAGCGACTGGATGTCGACCAACGTGAAGACCGTCAAGACGGCGAGTTCGCCGCCAGCGGCACCGCGTGGTCAGGTACAAAACATCGCCGAAGCTGCGGGGCTGATGCGCGACGTACAGCGCGGTGGGCGTCCGGCGAGTGCTTCCGGCAGCGCCACCAAGCTCAAGCCGGTGGGTAAGTCGGCACCACCAGTGACCGAGGTTGCGACCGAGGAAGACACGGCGGTCGACGGACCGATGGGGGCCGGGAAGATCGCTGAGCCGCGTTTTTCCGACGACAGCCTGGCGACCAAAGCGTTTCCGCAGCAAGACCGTGCGGCGTTCGAAGCCGAGATGGAAGCCTCGCGGCGGGCCAATGGTGTGGTCCAGGCCCGAGACGCCGGCGACATCGAAACGCAGCAGTACAAGACCGTGGAAGAAGGCGGCGAGCGCGATCCTCTGGAAGGGGGCCCAACGGTGGCAGTGCCGCCGGGGCAGCGCGTGCCGCAGACCATCGAAGAGATCATGGAGGTCAGCGCACCGACCATGCTCGAAGCGGCCAACCAGGCTGTGCTGGAGCCGCAGCGCTCGCGGGCGATTCCAGCCGTGGCACCACCGCCGCCGCTGAACATGCCGGACTCGCTCGATGTGGGAACCCGAGATGCGGCACCGCAGAAGCCCCAGGGCTCGAATACCGCCGCCCTGCTGCTGCTCCTGCTGCTGCTGGCGATTGGTGGCGGCGGGGCGGCGTACTGGTTCCTGCTCCGTCCGGGCACGGTCGTGGTGATGGTCAATCCCGATCGCGAGTTTGCGGTGCTGGTAGATGGTCAGCCCGTCAGCGGAATGGACTCGTCGCCGGTGATCTTGCCGCTACCGCCGGGAACCCACGCGGTGTCGGTGCAGCGAACCGGTTACAAGTCCTGGACGGATGCCGTGACGGTGCAGGCCGGTGAGACAATACGTGTGAACGCGGCGCTCGCTGTACTGACCCAGCAGACCGGCGGCTTTACCCTGGTCACGGAACCGGCGGGGGCGATGGTGTTCCTCGACGGGGCCTCTTTGGGTCAAGTGACGCCGATGCGGGTGGGTAGCGTGGCGGCGGGTCAGCACACCATCGAGCTGCGGCTCGGTGCGCGCATCCTGACCCAGACCATTACCGTGGAAGCGGGCAAGACGGTCGACTTCAAGGTACCGCTGCCGCCCGAGCCATCGAGCAAGCCAGTGGTAGAGACGCCACCAGTCAATCCGCCGCCCGAAAAAGTGGTGGTGACTCCACCGGTCAACCCGCCGCCCGAGAAAGTGGTGGTAACGCCACCAGTCAATCCGCCGCCGGAAAAGGTGGTGGTGACGCCACCGGTCAATCCTCCGCCGGTGAAGGTGACGCAGCCTGTGGTCGTGCAGCGGCCCGTGCAGCCTGAAAAGACGCCGGAGCGGCATACGCCCCGTCCGCCACCCCGTGTCGCCGAAAAACCCGTCCGTCCGGCAGGCAACTTGGGCTTTTTGCGGATCAACTCCAAGCCGTGGACCAAAATCTATGTGGATGGGGTCGATACCAACCTGAACACCCCGCAGACCGCGTATCAGATGAGCCCAGGGATGCACCAGATCATGCTGTTTAACCCTGAGTTTGGAATCCGCGAGACGTTCTCGGTTCACATCATCGCGGGCGAGACGCAGACGGTCATCAAAGACTTCCGCAAGTAAGAGAGCGCCGTGGACCCGCTGTCGCAGCCGCGATTCCTGGTCGGTAACGTCTCCGAGTCGCGTGGCGTGCTGCTGATTCACGGCTTTTCGGGGTCGCCGTTCGAGCTGCACCTGCTCGCCGAGCGGCTCCACCGGGCTGGGTATCACGTTTCCTTGCCGCTGCTCGCAGGGCATCACCAAAGCCTGCGGGCGCTGGCGGACAGCACCTGGCACGACTGGCTGGCCTCGGCGGAGCA
>CALLYL010000179.1 GCA_937859535.1 uncultured Myxococcales bacterium | reverse complement strand
GCAACTGTTGTACGACATGCCGCTGCCGCTGGGTGAGCCGCACTATGCGCAGATGATCAAGGCCGACAAGATCAAGTCCATTGATGTCTACAAGCCGATCGGTACTGATCCGGTCACGCACCAAAAAGATCCCACAGCAACAGAAGGTGGCAAAGAGCGGATCGAGCGTCAAAACGACGGTGTTCATGTCTACATGAGTGCAGTCCGTAGCCACTTCACGCCCGACATCGTGCGCGTAAAGGAAGGTGAGATGGTTCACTTTCACATCACCAACGTCGAGCAAGCGAAAGACGCCACCCACGGCTTTGCCATCGGCAGCTACAACATCAATCTGTCGCTCGAGCCCGGCAAGCACGCGAACGTGAGCTTTTTGGCCGACAAGCCCGGCGTCTATCCGCTGTACTGCACCGAGTTCTGTTCTGCGCTCCACCTTGAGATGGCTGGCTACTTCCTGGTTGAACCAAAGGGTGAAGGAACCGCCAAGCCCACCGCTGCTGCTACCAAACCCGCCGCCGCCAAGCCATCACCGGCGAAGACCAAGTAGCCACCAGCCCGAGGGCTTCGCCCAGATCGCACCCACGCCGTGTCCAGATTCCTGTGTTCCATCGCATTACTCCCTTTGGTCGCTGCCTGCAGCGAGCCGATCTCTCCCATTCCGGACAGGGCACCACCCCACGCTGCTCCAGTTCCACCTGCGGACTGCATCACCGTGAGTTCGCAACAACCACTCCAGCGGACTCTGGATGAAGCCCCGGATCAAGCCCACTTCTGTCTCGCGGCAGGTCGTCATCAGGGACCACTCCTTATCGCACGCGGACAGACTGTCTTTGGCCCCCGTAGCGCAACCATTGTGACGAGCGGAGAGGGAACCACGGTTCGTCTGCGCGGCAAAGGCAGTCGACTTTTGGGAGTCACGGTCAGCGGCAGTGGTCCGCGCTTCGACAAGCTCGATGCCGCAGTTCAAATCGAGGGCGAGGACATCGTGGTTGAGGATGTCACGGTACGCGGTGCAACCTTCGGAATCCTCGTCGACAAGGCCAAGCGAGTCCGCGTTCATCACTGTGATATTGCAGGACGCACCGATCTGCCGTTCGGACTGCGCGGTGATGGCATTCGTTTCTGGGAAACGCAGGACTCGACTCTGTCCGCCAACTTCATCCGAGACGCTCGCGATCTGGTGACGCGTTACAGCCAGCGCATTCACATCGAAGACAATCTGATCACTCGCAGCCGTTACGGCATGCACCTAATGTACAGTCGCGACATCACCATGCGTGGCAATCGATCACTCGGCAACGTCGTTGGTACGTTTGTGATGTACAGCCACAACATTGACTATCGCGGAAACCTGGTCGCGGCATCAGGAGGAGCGGCCGGAATGGGCCTTGGGGTCAAGGAGTCAGGTAACCTCACCGTCGAAAACAACGTATTTTTGCGAAACACTCTGTCCGTATATCTTGATACCTCACCGATTCAGCAGCAGCATCACAATCACTTTGCTCGCAACACATTCCGCTTGTCCGATGCGGCGATCGTTTTTCACAGCAGCCAGCGCGGCAATCGCTTTGTCGGCAACAGCTTCCACGACAACCACACCCAGGTCCGAGTCGAGGGCGGCGGTGATGCGCTCGGCACCGATTGGCAAGGCAATGACTGGGATGACTACGCGGGCTTTGATCTCGATGGAGATGGGATCGGTGATGTTCCCTATGAGCTACGGAGCCTGACTGCCAACCTTATGGAACGATTCGCGGATCTTCAGTTCTTTCGTGGCACTCCGTCTCTGCGGCTCACTGAGGCACTCAGTTACATCTTGCCGCTGCTCAAACCACAGCCGGTGCTGATTGATAAGAGTCCTGTGATGCGCACAATAAATGTGGAGTTGCCCAGTGGAAATTGAGCTTCGCAACGTCCGCAAGTGCTTCGGCGATACCGAAGTTCTGCGTGGACTGAACCTCCGCATCGCGAGTGGACAGAGAGTCGGCTTGGTCGGTCCAAATGGATCCGGAAAATCGACGCTGGTGCGACTCCTGCTGGGATTGTGCTCGGCAGAAGGCGACGTCCGCATTGCTGGCAAAGACCCCTTTCGTGATCATGCAAGCCTACTCACTCAGATTGGTTACGTCCCGCAGATTGCACCGCAATTGGGGGCCCCCGTTTCCGAGATGGTTGCTGCGGTCTGCGATCTTCGCGGAATTTCTGTAGACTCTGTTTCAGCACTCTGTGAAGAGCTGGCGCTTGACCTCCGCGAGCTTCGCAATCGACCACTCCGCAACCTATCCGGAGGAATGAAACAAAAGCTCCTCATCGCCCTCGCGTTGGCCAGTCGATCGCAGCTTTACGTACTGGATGAGCCAACTGCCAGCCTCGATGCTCGCTCCCGCGATCGCTTCTTTCGACTCTATGCCAAGCACGCCTCTGCTGCGACTCTCATCCTGTGCTCTCATCGCTTGGAAGAGGTGCGGCACTTGGTTGATCATGTATTGGTCTTGGCAGAAGGTCGGGCGAGCTACTTTGGCCCGGTGCAGGAGTTTTTGGGAGAGCGAGCGCTCAGCATCATCGAGCTGGTGGTGGATGCGGATGCGTCCCGGCAAGTTCTCATCGATCTCGGGTTCTGTGAGGGAGCGCGCTCGCTATGGACAGCCACGGTGCGGCACGGTGACAAGCTTGGCCTGCTCGGTCGACTCAACCAGCAGCTAGGTAGCCATCTCGTCAACTTAAATGTCCGCGAGCTGGAGTCGATTGAGCTTCCCACGGCCGCCGCAACCGATTCGACCCCGTCCCAGGTACCCGCATGAAGCGACTCTTCCTTCTACTCGCGCTGATACTATCGATCGGTGGGGGCCTGCTGTTCACGCTGCGCTGGCTCCAGCGACTCCCGAGCGGTCCTGTGGACATTGTCTGGGACAAAGAGGCCTGTGCGCACTGTCACATGCACGTTGGCGAACCGCGCTTTGCGGCCCAGCTACAGACCCAAGAGGGCGACATTTTGAACTTCGATGATCCCGGCTGTCTGTTGCGCTATCAAGCGGAGCAGCATCGCGTCGTACATGCAATCTACTTTCATCACCACCGCGAGGACCGCTGGCTCACAGGAAGGGATACGGTGTTCGTTCCGGTAGAGCCAACACCGATGGGATACAATCTCGGGGCAGCCGCGTCCGGTGTTCTCGGCGCGCTCTCCTATGAGGAAGCCACACGCAAGGTAGTGGCATCTGGAGCGACCCCATGAGCACCGCGCCGGTCCCTGGCAAAGTGAGAAGTGGCTTCCGATCGGTGGCTCGACTCGATTGGGCCGAGGTTCGCCGCTCACGCTGGCTGCTACTGTGTATCGTCCTGTATGGATTCCTATGCGGTGCATTTGTACTGGTCGGAATGCGAGAGTCGAGCTTCATGGGATTTACGGGGACGGGTAGAGTCCTGCTCTCTTTGGTTCATGCGCTGCTGCTACTTCTGCCGCTGCTCGCGCTGATGGCCACCGGTCAAGTGATCGTCTCCAGTCGACTCGACGGTACCCTTGAGCTTTTGTTTTCCCATCCTCTCGACCGCGATCGCTACTTTCTGGCCGTGGCCACCGTGCGCTATCTATCCCTCCTACTGCCGTTGGCTACACTCCTACTTCTCTGTAGTGTGCTGCTACGAGTCCTACTTCATCAAGCAATTCCATGGTCATTCCTCGGTCGTTCACTGCTGGTCTCGGCGTCTCTGTTGTTTGCATTCACAGGACTAGGACTGCTCATTTCGACCATGGTACGCAGTCAGACTCGCGCCATG
>CALLYL010000178.1 GCA_937859535.1 uncultured Myxococcales bacterium | reverse complement strand
ACAGCTAGACCAGCTCGTCGTCAGTTGGTGAGCATCCCGTGGGCAGAAGCTCGACGAACCGCCGCGCGAGGTTTGCCCGCAGGTGGCGGTGCGTGCTGCCTTGTCCGTCCATGTTTGCCAGTATAGCGTCGGACGAATGACCGCCCCGAGAAAGCGAGCGTCACAAATCTTCCATCGGTGAGTCAGCATCGCGAAAGGCTATGTTCGCATTCTTTTACGATGTCCGTGATACGCTTCGTCTGCTGCTTGTTTGCAACTTCCGTCTGACGAGCGTTCACTTAACTCCTGCCTCTCTGTTTCTCCTCCTTTTCCACCAACCCCCGACGGCGTGGAAAAACGGGCGGCATCGTCTCGACAGGACATTGATCCACAGAGACCTCAAACCGGACAATGTGATGTTGGTTCCAGATGCCGAAGTTCCGGGTCGGATGCGGGTGCGGTTGCTCGACTTTGGAATTGCAAAGTTGCTTGAACCGCAAGGAGAATCGCCAACTCGACAGGCCATGACACGAGCGGACGCCGTGATCGGCACCCCGCGTTACATGTCTCCGGAGCAGTGTCGGGGATCCATCGAAATCGATGAGAAGACGGATGTCTACGCGCTGGGAGTGATGCTGTTCGAAGCACTTGTTGGACGCCCTCCGTTCGTAGCGCAGACGTATACCGAAGTCATGGCCATGCACATCTATGAGCCCACTCCGCCGCTCAGCGAACTGGTACCGGAAGTCCCGGAGGCGCTGAGCACCCTGATCATGGGAATGCTCCGCAAAAAGAAGGATGATCGCCCGATGATGGCGCAGATCACGACCGCGCTATCAGAGCCGGACATTGCGCCATCGATCAGCATGAGTTCGATCAGCCTCAGAGGCTTTGTCCTCCCGGATTCCCTCCTTGGAAAGGATACCGAGCCATCGGTCGAGGAGCACTCACAAATCAACCAGCCCCGCTCCAGGTCTTTGGATGAACTTCCGACTCGTACTGCTGGTTTCGAAAACTCTCCCAAACGGTCTTCGGAAGGACTGCGAGTAGCGTCAAACGGCGCACCCAAAGAAAGTTCTGCACGGCCCCCTCAAGTCCCAAAACAGTCATCGAGTAGTGTCATCTCCACCCTAGGAGAATCCGCCGGGCAGCATCAAAGTCCGCTCTCAACGCTCATTCAACATCGGTTCCTGATGGCGATTGTAGCCACCGTAGGACTCCTGGTATGTGGGGGTCTATATCTGTCTCTTCGACCCAGCAATCCGACCTCTGCTGGTGCCTTGCCGCCTAAACCGGTGCCTGTGGTACCATCTACTGTCCCTCCTGCCCCCTTCCCTTCCAGTCCCCTCTCCACTGTAAACGGAGCATCCACCGCCACGCAGGATGTCCCAGAGCCAGCTCCTGCCAAGGTCTCAACATCCAGACTTCAGCATTCACGAAAACGGAGCGAGATCAGGAATGGCAAAAAGAAGACTCCTAAGCGCTGAAGCGAGAAATCGACAGTTGGTGACCGGCGGTGACATCACGCGACGCTGGCTCACCGCGCTCACAACGTCCACTTCTCGATGACAAACACCAGACACAGCCGCTTCCCTCTCACCTCCCAAAAGTCGAATCAACGGCAGCTTTTCGACGAAACATTTGGATCAGACAGTGTCCCACCTACTTCCCACTAGGCTCATGGGAATCAGCTTTTCGACGAGAAATCAATCGAATTCCTTGGTCGGAATAATGTCGCCACGCTGCGAGTTGTGGAGACTGGGCGGAATGTGGGAGAGATCCAGACCAGTACCAGCATGTCGATGCGCAGGGCGTTGCGCTCGACAGAGACTGCGATCTGTCAGGGCGACTCGGCGAGTAGCTTGTCTACCAGCAGAGCCTGTTGGGTAGCACCAATGCGGAGGAAGCCCTGGTGGGCAAGCTTCGCATGCGACTGCCGTTGTGGATCGCTGTGTGGCCAGCTTTCCGCGAGAACTCGGTGGGCAAGGCTTTCATCGTAGGGCATTCGACATCGCTGAGCCCGACTGAGACCCAGTTTCCACAGCAGACGCGCCCTATCCATCTGACCATTTGCCGCTGCAAATTGACCTTTATAAATCAACATTCTTGGCCGCCCAAGTAGAAAAATACCAGCATATTTGCGTAAATCGGCGCTCGCCTGAAGTAGCCTATCAAGCATATCAGCACGCTCCTCAGGATGGGTACTGTTAGCCCAGAGCGACAAATAGACTTCAACCAGTGTGGCGTACCCTTCTAGAAAGGAATGCTCTGTCGGCGAAACTTGCTTCTTGAATGAAAGTGCCTGGTCAGCCCATTGTCTGGCTTCCCGAAGATCATTTTTCTGTAACGCTATCGATGCCATGCAACTACAGATCAATTTCAGGCACTGCAAATCTTGAGATTTTTTGACGAACTTCTCAGCTTCTCGCAGCTCTGCCTCCGCAGCCACCGCCAGTCCCTGACGCAACAGTCCGAGCGCCTTCGCCGCATGACTCCAGCCCAAGTGTTGAATGTTACCATGGGTCGTGACCCGAGAAATCAACGACCCGCAGTGAGCGACCATTTTTTTGTAATTACCGCGATAGTATTCAACCGCAATTGATTGTATTTCGCAGAAAAATGACACATTATTTACTACGGGACCATTTGCAGTCTCTTTGAGCACATAAAAACACCCAAGCGCTTCATCCCAATTACATGCAGAAATCGTCAACAGGCCACTGACAAGGGTACTTGCATTTTCGGAAGCCACACCGCCAATATGCAAATCAACACCCAATTGAAAATAGTAATCCGAAAGGCGCTTCGCCGGAGCCAAACTGACTATGTATGAATTATAGAATGAA
>CALLYL010000177.1 GCA_937859535.1 uncultured Myxococcales bacterium | reverse complement strand
TGACGTGGTGGCGGCGGGGCCACCACCGGCGGAGCACCCACCTCCGCCGCTGCGCCCTGCTCCGCGGCGGCCGGAGCGACCGGCGGCGGTGGGGCCACCACCGTTCCTCCTCCGTACACGGGAGCGGGCCGATACACCGGCTGTCCCATTCCACCGGGATACGCCGGTGCCCCGTAGCTTGCCTGCGCCCAGTGCGCTCGGTAGTACGTACCTCCCATGAAACGTGGTCCGACGTAGATGTAGCCAGGGCGAACCGGCGAACAGTAGCCACGCGCCCAATACCAGCGTCCCGTCCAGTCCCAGCGGCCCGGAACATAGATGGTGCCGTAGCCACAAGTCAGCACCGGCTCGTACCGGGGGGCCGGAGGAGGCATCGTCACGGCGATAGGCGCCGGAGGTGCATCTGGAATGTACTCCATCGTGGTGCCGTACTGCGGAGCGGGGGTCTCTACGTAGGTGGTGCCGTAGCAGCCGCTTGCTCCGGCCAGCGCACAGAGCGCCGCAAGAACTCGCTTCATGTGAGGTCTCCTGTGTTTCTGCGCCATTTTACTTTCTCCGACGAGCTCATCGCCAGAATTCTTCACGCCGTCGCTGAAGGAACCCGTGCATATCGAGCAGTCGTGCGTTCAATGGAGAAGTTCCTGGCAACAACCTACGAAGTACCAGGTGACCTCACGACCCGCTGGACCTGCTTGGGCTCGTCTGGACGATTGTTTGACATCGACGCTAACTGCACTGTATGCATGTTCTGCGCCATGGACTCAAAGCACCCGTCTACTACCCTTGTTACCGACGCTGAACCCACCCAAACTGGGAACGCCCACGCCGCAAAGCGTGAAGTAGTGTTCTCGGGGATGCAGCCCTCGGGAGGTTTCCACATCGGCAACTACCTGGGAGCGGTTCGTGACTGGGTGGCGCTCCAGGAACAGCACCGCTGCTTCTACTGCATCGTCGATCTCCACGCGATCACCCAGCCGTACGATCCCGCCGCCATGCGCGCCCGGGTGATGGACATGGCGGTCGAGCTGCTCGCCTGCGGCATCGATCCCAATCGAGCAACACTGTTTGTGCAGTCACAGGTTCCCGAGCACGCCGAGCTGGCCTGGATCCTAAGCACCGTGGCACCGTATGGCGAGCTGTCGCGGATGACCCAGTTTAAAGAGAAAGGTGAGCGCGCCGAGTACGTAAACTGTGGCCTCTTTACCTATCCGGTGCTGATGGCCGCCGACATCCTGCTCTACAAAGCGACGCGAGTGCCGGTTGGTGAAGACCAGATTCAACACCTTGAGTTGACCCGCGAGATCGTACGCCGCTTTAACGGCCGCTTTGGCGAACCGGCGCTGTTTTCGGAACCCCTCCCGCTGCATCGCTCTCCGCTGCGCATCATGGGTCTCGACGGCAAACAGAAGATGTCGAAGTCGCTCGGCAACTATGTGGCCATTTCCGACGAACCCGAGGTCATTCGCAAAAAGATCGGCAGCGCCTTTACCGACGAGCTGCGCCTTCGCAAAAAAGACCCGGGGCATCCCGAGAGCTGCTACGTCTGCGGCCTAGAGCCATTCTTCATGGCGAGTGACAAGGTCACCGAGTTTCAGGAAGGCTGCCGCAGCGCCCGAATTGGCTGTGTGGATAGCAAACGAGCACTCGCTGAAGCGATGATCACCGCCCTCCAGCCCATCCAAGAACGCAAACGCGAGCTGCTCGCGAAACCGGGCCTCGTGGAAGACATCCTGCAAGCCGGTGCCGCCGAGGCTCGCAGAGTCGCACTCAAAACCATGGTCGAAGTGCGTGAGCGCCTAGGTCTGCTGCCGCTACCGTAGTTTCAAACAGGCCCCCGCAGGTTGCTCGTTATACTGCCGACATGCACGGTCAACCCAAGCTGCCTGGTTCTTCCGACTGGCCCCGTCACAGCGGACTGCTCTGCCACATCACCTCGCTCCCCGGCCCTTCTGGCTGCGGCGATCTCGGTCCCGAGGCGTATCGCTTCCTCCATCAGCTTGCGCGAGGCGGTCAGCGCGCCTGGCAGGTCTTACCGATTGGGCCGACCGGCTTTGGCGACTCACCGTATCAGACCGCGTCAGTGCTCGGTGGCAACCCGCTCTTTGTCAGCATCGACCAACTCGTCGCCGATGGCCTGCTCTCTGCCGAAGTCTTACGCAGTGCGCCGGTCGAGTCAGCCGAAGCCGATTTTGCTGCGGCCCAAGCCTACAAGTGGCCGTTGCTGCTGCGTGCCTTCGACAGGCTTCGCACCGACGAGTCCCCCACGCTGGAACCGCTGCGGCGAGATCTGGCCGCATTTTCCAGTCAGCAGCACACCTGGCTCGATGACTACGCACTGTTTATGGCGATCAAGGAAGAACAGGCGCTGCGTCCCTGGATCGAGTGGCCGACACCGCTGCGGGATCGCGATCCGTCCGCTTTATCAGAGGCCCGTGGACGTTTGGCCGCTCGCCTGGATCTGCATCGCTTCGTGCAGTGGTTATTCGAGCGTCAATGGCGCGCACTTCGCCACGCTGCCACCACGCTCGGGATCGAACTCATCGGCGACGTCCCGATTTTCGTGGCCCACGACAGCGTCGAAGTATGGAGTAGTCGCAGCCAGTTTCTGCTCCATCCCGATGGACAGCTCAAGGTTCAGGCGGGCGTTCCACCGGACTACTTTTCCAAGACCGGCCAGCTCTGGGGAAACCCGCTGTACGACTGGGCAGCCATGCAGGCCGACGGCTTTGCGTTTTGGCGACAGCGCATCCAGCGCGCCGCCTCCCTATTCGATCGCGTCCGCATCGATCACTTCCGAGGTTTTGCCGCCCACTGGGAAATTCCCGCCGCCGATCGCACCGCCGAGTTTGGCCGCTGGGTCGAAGCGCCCGGTCAGGCCCTGTTCGAGGTGCTGACCAGCCATCCCGACACCCGACAGGTTCGCTTCATCGCCGAGGATCTCGGAGTCATCACCCCCGATGTCGAGCTGCTGCGTGACCGCTTCGCATTTCCCGGGATTCGCGTCCTTCAGTTCGGCTTTGGCGACGACGACTTTTATGATGGCCGACCGTGGGCGTTCCGAAAGAACCTAGTCGCGTACACCTCGACCCATGACAACTCCACCATCATGGGCTGGTATCGGGGTGAACCCGAAGGCACCCGCACCGAGGGGCAGTCCCGCCGCGAGCGCGACAAGGTGAACGACTACCTCGGTCACGTCCCAAGTCCCGACTACGCCCACTTCTCGCTCATCCGCTTGGTGATGGGCTCCGCAGCCGAGACCGTGATCATCCCGGTGCAAGACGTGTTAGGGCTTGGCAATGAGGCGCGCATGAACACCCCAGGACAGCCGCAGGGCAACTGGCGGTTCCGCCTGCGCAGCGGTCAGCTCGACGATCGCAGCCTCGACCATCTGCGGCATTTGAGTCAACTCTACGCCCGCGTAAGCCGCTAGCTGCGTTCCGAACAAGAGGCCGAATGACTGACGCGATCAAGCAAAACGAGCACATCTACGATCGGCTGTGGGCAAAGCTCCCAATACCCACTCACACCGAGTGGCCGATCTGGTCGGAGCTACAAAAAGAAATTCACAGCGGGTCGCGACTGCTGGAAATGGGTGCCGGCGTACTGCCACGGATTCCGGTCGAAGGTGGCTACTTCGTAGACCTGTCGCAGGCCGCGCTGCGCAAGCTCGATGTGTTTGGCGGTCATGGCGTGCGCGCAGCCGGACCTCTGCCGTTTTGCGACGGAGCGTTCGACGTGGTCTGCGCGTTCGAGGTGCTCGAGCACATTCCCGACGATGAGACGGTCCTGCACGAGCTGTCCCGAGTGCTCCGTCCCGGTGGTGCGCTGTTCTTTTCCGTCCCGGTCGATCCCGCACTCTGGACCGGCTTCGACGATGCCTGTGGTCACGTGCGACGCTACGTGGCGTCCGACCTGGCGGCTCGGCTGGCCAATACCGGCCTGCTCATCGAACGCTGGACCACGCAACCCAACAAGTTCAAGAAGGTGATTGGCAACTTCACGGGGGTGTTCTTACGGGCCATCGCGGGCTTTCCAAAGCTCACGATCTGGCTGAAGCGCAAGGCCATCGCCGGTGAGCAGCGGCTACAGTTTCAATGGCACACCGGCGACATCAACCAAAGCCACGATGCCGGCGGACTGATCGCCATCGCCCGAAAAGCAAGCTAACGCCCGCGCCACCGCAGTTCGACTGCGCGGGCGTCTCACTCGCGAAGAGGAAGTGAGCGAAGGACGACTACTGCGGAAGGCGATTGCCTCGGCAGACACCCTTGAGGCACACCGAGCCGCCCTGGCACTGCTTGCTATCGGTACAAGTGCTCAAGCAGTAGGCGTTGATGCAGCGAAACCCGCTGCCACCGCAGTCGACATCAAAGACACACTGCGAGCTGGCCGGTTTCGGATCTTCCACGCAGGAGCCCGACGCACAGACCTGACCGAGTGCGCACTTCGATCCCGCCGCTGCGCAAGAAGTCGCACAGGCCCGGTTTACGCACAGGCTGCCCGCTGCACACTGCGAATCACTGACGCAGAGCGCACCGCTGACACCGCAGGCGGCAGCGTCCGATGGACGACAGCGACCGGAGACGCACGACTCGGTGCTCTTGCAGGCCGAGTTGTCTTTGCAAGCGTCGACGCACTTGGCCAGGTTGCAGACGCGACCAGCCCCACAGATGGCATCGCTGTCACAGGTCGTAACAGAGCCGGGCGGCGGATCCGTAGGCTTGGTCGGATCGCCAGGGACCGGATAACAGTTCTCACCAACGCAAGCGAAGCAACCACTCTGATCGCAGTAGCGGCGCTCAGCCTGCGCGGGATCCTTGTCGCAGCCCGGCATTGCAGAAAGCAACGCCACGACAAGGGGCATGACCATGGATGAAAGACGACTGGTTCCAGCTCGGGAGATCGCAGTGCGGAGCATGTTTTTCCTCCAGCGACAGAGCTTTTGAAGCTTTTACAGTTCCATCCTACAAGCCCCGTGCCGCATTGCTAGATCGAATTCTCAACCGTAGCCCATACGGGAAAGCCGCTGAGGCTGTCCGAGTTGTGAACAATGGTTAACGAACCCGCAGTGAACGGCGCTTCGCGTGCCGCAGTGCATGGGCTGGTGCGCTACGATGCGGGCGAGATGCGGACGTCCGGCTCGAAACAAAGCATGACTTTTGCGCAAAGGGTGGTGGGGGCTGCCACATTGTCGGCGGTGGTGGGTGTACTGCTCAGTGTGGGCTGTGGTGGCAGCTCGGCGGGAACGGCGAAGGACACGCTCCGTAGCTACGCCAGTGCCTTGGCCAAAGACGATGCCCGGGCAGCCTATCTACTGTTGTCCCCATCGCTACGACTCTCGCTATCGGCGGAAGAGTTCGAGAAACAGTGGCGCGAGCACCGCGCCGAGCGGGCCGAACAGCGTCAGCAGCTCACGGCGCTGCTCTCCTCGCAGCGTAGCGAACTCATCGAAACAGTAGAGCTGCGGCTGGCACACGGCTCGATGGTGAGACTGACCGCACAGGCGCAGCCGCTCCAGCGAGCGTGGCTACTCAGCGATGCCAACCTCCGAGCGGTGGCGGCACCGAGCCCACAAGATGTGCTCAAAATGCTGCTATTTGCCGTCGAGCAGCGTAACTATCCGGCCCTGCTGCGGCTGCTGTCCACCTCAGAACGTCTGGCGCTAGAGGCCCAGCTCACCGAACGACTCGAGAGACTGCGCGCCGCTCTGGTCAAGCCAACGATCGAGATCAAAGGGGATCGCGCTCGCATCGAGTACGACCCCCGCTTCTTCATCGACCTGGTGCGCGAGGGCGAGAGCTGGCGAATTGCCGACCTGAATTAACGGCCGCGTCGGTTTCGCTTAGTGCCGGGTGAGCAAGAAAAACAGCAGAACCAAACTCACCAGGAAGAAGCCCACGGCGGCACTCGCGATGAGCGGCAGCCAGACACTTGCTGATGGGGTCGGCGCTTCGGGCTTGGCCACCGGCTGCGGCTCTAGGCTCAGCGGCGGATCACTCCGATCGAGCGAACGCAGCATCGCTTCGAGCCGCTGCTCGACCACCGCCATCGCCGGTCGATCTCCCGAGGTCTTGATCAGCATGTCCTCGATCAGCTTGACCAGCTCTTTGGGCGTCTCCGGCGCTTTTTCAGCCAACGGCGGGGGCGGCGTATACAGATGGAGCGAGCGCAGTCGGGAGCCTTCACTCGATGGAAACGGCGGTCCACCGGCGATGGTTTCGTACAGCACCACGCCCAGCGAATAGACATCGGCTTTGCCATCGACCTTGCTCGCACCGAGCCACTGCTCTGGGGCCATGTACTCGGGAGTACCCAGCGCCACGCCATCGCGGGTTTTGACCGCCTCGGCCCCTTCTTGCTGATACTCCGCCGCGAGCTTGGCCAGCCCGAAGTCGAGGATCTTGACCCGTTGTCCACCCGGCACCGTATCGTCGCGAATCACCATCACGTTGTCGGGCTTGAGATCCCGGTGGACGATCTTTTTGGCATGCGCCGCTCGCAGCCCCGAGGCCACCTGCCACGCCAGCCGTACCACCTGCAAAGGAGACAGCGTGCCGCGATAGCGACGCAGCGACTGACCCTCCAAAAACTCCATAATCAGAAACGGCATTCCGTCGGGAAATTTGCCGTGATCATGGATCTCGACCATCGCCGGATGACGAATCAGGTTGGTCGCCAGCGCCTCGTTAAAGAAGCGCTTCACCAAGTCGGGATTTTTGCACCAGTCGGGATGGAGCACTTTGATCGCCACCCGCCGCTGGAGCGAGACGTGCGCGGCCTCGTAGACCTCGCCCATCCCACCGTGTCCGATCCGCCGCCCGATGCGATGGTTGCGGACAATCTGACCTTCGGTGAGAAGCGGCGGCATTTGTTCCAGAGTACAACAAGGCTGGCCGCAAATTCAGCAGCGCATGCTGGGCCTTGCCAAGCAGCTCGTCGGTCGCTAGGGTGCAGCCGTGCCCTGGGTAACGCGGCGTCTACGAGACGCCAAAGTGTTTGTCGCTTGCGACCAAAACGGTGAGCTTGTGGTCGGCCCCGATCAGCGGGTCGACATCCTGTATCGCTCGGGCGGCAAGGTCTATCGAGCAGCGGCACGGAACCTCGGCGAAGACGACGACAAAAAGGTTCACAGTGACGAAGAAGTGCGCCCCGCTGCGGAACCCGAGGATGGAGCGGTAGAAGCCAAGACCAAAAAGGGTGCCGCCAACAGCGCAGCCCGGTCGACTCACCCAACCGCAACAGGTGCGAGCAAACACCCCCACCTTCACGTCCAAGACCTCGCGGATGCGGTCCACATCTACACGGACGGGGCTTGCACCGGCAATCCGGGTCCGATGGGACTTGGCGTCGTACTACTCGATCCCGCTGGCAAAGACGGTGAGCCCCTGCGACGCGAAAGCAGCGAGTACCTGGGCATCGGCACCAACAACATCGCCGAGCTGACCGCGATCTTACGCGGACTGCAAATGACCGAGCGGCACCGCGCCGTCGTGATCTACACCGACTCCAGCTATTCGATTGGCATCCTGTCACTCGGCTGGAAAGCCAAGGCCAATCAAGAGCTGGTCGCCGAGATTCGGACCCTGCTGCGCGACTTCCCGCAGGTGCGCTTTGTCAAGGTGGCAGGCCATGCCGGTGTCCCCGAAAACGAGCGCTGCGACGAACTGGCTCGCGAGGCAGTATCGCGGCGCGCCTGACATGATGACAAAGTTTGCGGGCATTCTACTGACACGATGACGCAGCACGGAAGCGCTCTCGACGGCGCGTGCCTGGCACCTGGCTTGCAATTTCGCCGGATTGAGCCCGCTCCCGTAACCTAGTGCTGGCTTTGCCAAGGAAGACAGCGATGACCCAGTTGATTTCGGCCTCTGTGTGCAAGACCCCGCGACGCCAAGCTCGAACCGGATGGCTCGGCTGGCTGGTGATGTGCCTTGCGCTCGTCTCCGGCTGCGCGACGTTTAAGACCATTCCCGGCACCAAGATTGCCGATACGCCCCAGCACCGCGAGCTGCTCCAGCGCGTCGAAGAATATCGGATTGCGATGGAGCAGCGCGAAGCCGGCAAGCTGCTGACGCTGGCGCACCCGAACTACTACGAAGACTCGGGGACTCCCACCGCGCAAGATGACTATGCCTACGCCGGACTCAAGCGGGTGCTGGAAAACCGGCTGTCCTCGGTGCGCTGGATGCGCTACCTGGTGCGCTACCGCGACATCCACATTACCGGCGACCACGCCAGCGTCGACATTCGCTACGACCTGAGCTTCCAGCTCATGACCGAGATTGGCGAAAAGTGGGAGCGTCGTCAGAACGACAAGCGGCTGGAGCTGGTCCGAGACGGTGACCGCTGGCTGTTCACTTCCGGTTTTTAGCCGCTTTTGCTGCTGCGGCAAGCTGTAGCAGCAGCGCCTTGTCCTCTGCCGTACCGGCCACTCGCAAGCAATCTATCGTCTGAAGTCGCACCGCAATCGGCTGGGCTGCCGCAGCCATCGCCCGCACCCGCGAAAGCACGGCGGGAGGCACCGGCGACACCGGAACCACGCCCGGCTGTGGCTTGGCAGGCTTTTGCAGGGTCAGCGGCCAACACAGCTCCTGGGCCGCCGCCACCGCCAGCGCGTCATCGGGCTGCGTCGCCAGGGTCAGAAGCTCCGGTCGCGCCGCCTGCTGATGCAAAAGCGAGAGCGCGGCGAGCACGGCGGTGCGCAGCGGCACAGGTTCGCGCTGGGCCAGTGCAAACAAGCGTGGCGACTGGGCCTGCCAGGTGTGTGGCGGCAGCGCTTGCAGGGCCGAGATCGCGACGCTGCGGGTGAGCGGCGGCAAGCGCGACTTGTCGGCCATCGCCATAAGTCGCGTCGGCAG
>CALLYL010000176.1 GCA_937859535.1 uncultured Myxococcales bacterium | reverse complement strand
GCAAGCTGCTCGCCGACGTGATTCAGCGCCTGGCGGATCACGAACTGTATGTGGCGCGCTATTACTTGGAGCGGGGACGGACCAAAGCCGCGATCTGGCGGCTCGAGTACGTGGTCCGCGAATATCCGCGTGCCCGTCGTGATGCCGAGGTGCTCCTCCTCCTCGGACAGGTGTACTTGAAGCAGGGCGAGCCCAAAGAAGCGCGGGATGCCTTCCGGCGCTTGGTCATCGAGCATCCCGACGATTATCGAGTCGAGCAAGCCAAGGTGTATCTCGACTACATTGCGAGTACCTTTGGTGACTTGCCGCCGCCCGCGCCGCTGCCTCCGCGCAAAGGTCCGGGTGCTGGTCGGTCACAGGCTGCCGACGAAAATGACTTACTGCCGCCCGAGTAGTTCGACCCGAGCGCCGCTTGACGTTTTCCGTGGGCAGAAATTACACTAGGGCGCTTACTAACCTTCGCACAGCGGTCTGTTTTCGTGGCCAATCCTGGAAACAAAGAAAAACTCATCGAAGCTGCGCAACAGCTCGCCGAAAAAGGCCAGTTTGACAAAGCGCTTCGTGAATATCTAAAGGTCGCCGCAGAGGACGAACATGACGTCCTGGTCTGGGTGCGGATCGGCGACTTGTACGTCAAGCTCGGACAAAAGAGCGAGGCCGTCGCCAACTATCAGCGCGTCGCTCAGCTCTATCTGGCGAGCCACCAGCCCGACAAAGCGATTTCGGTCTATCAGCAAATCCTCCAGCTAGACCCGAAGGCCGCAGACACCTATATGGCGCTGGGTGGCGTGTATCGCGATATCGGCAAAGCACCGCTGGCGATGCAGCAGTTCGAGCTAGCGGCGCAGCTTTACACGCGGGCGGGGAAAAACGGGCAGTCGCTGCGCGCCGAGCAGTCGGTGGTCGACCTGGCACCCGATAGCTTGCCGCGTCGGATTCGACTGGCCGAGCTGTACTCGAAGGAAAACCTACCGAGTGAAGCGGCGCGTGAGTTTCGTCAAGCCAGCCTGCTGCTCAAGAAGCAGGGGCGGATGGACGACTGGGCGAAGGTGGTCGAGCGGCTTTTGTTCCACGAGCCGTCGGATGTGGCGACCTCGAACGAGCTGGCGCGGCACTATCTTGCGCACAATGACGGATTGAAAGCGCTGTCGCGTCTTCAGTCGAGCTTCAAAGAAAACCGCCAGGATGCCGAGCAGCTTGATCTGCTGGCGCAGGCGTTTGTCACCCTTCAGAAGCCCGACAAGGCCATCGCGGTGCTCAAAGAGCTGGCACGGCTGACGAGCGATCGCAAGGCCGCAGAGTCGGTCTTTCGCAAGGTGCTCTCGATCGATCCGAACGACGCCGAGGCCAAGACGGCGCTTGGGGGCGGCTCCCTGCCGTCTCCGACCGCGACCCAGACCAATTTTACCTCGGCGCTGATCTTGAATTCGCCGAGTCCCGGCCCGGTTCCGGCGTCGAAGTCGTCGCCGCTGCCCGCGTCGGCGACCTCCTCGGGGCGTCCAACTCGGGTGGTTCCAGCGATGCAAGCACGTACCAGCTCAGACATCACGCCGGTGGTTGGGGTTCGTCTGGACGGCACCATGCCACCGGTCACTGAGCCCGTCGAGCCGCTCAGCGATGAAGAAGAGCAGGAGCGGGTGCTCAGCGAGTCCGATTCCTATGTGCGGTTTGGGCTGAAGGGCAAGGCGCTCGAGTCGCTGCGCGCCACGCTGTCGCACCGTCCCCATCTGCACAAAGTTCGCGAAAAGCTGTCGAAGGTCTACGAGATCCTTGGTCAGTTTCGGCCCGCGATTGCCGAGCTGCGTACGCTGGCGGATCGAGCGGTCAGTCACGAAGAACAGGCGCGCTACCTGCGCGAGATCCTGCGGCTCGACAATCGCGATACGGCTGCGTCGGAAAAGCTGCGGCGTATCAGCGGTGAGTTTAAGCCGGTGACGCTGCCGCCGCCCGATGAAGACGAGCCGGTGATCGAGATGACGGCGTCGGATGATGATGGGCCGACCTCGCCCAATCCGCCGGTCATAAGCCGCAGTGAACCGCAGCCGCTGCCCCCGGCACCCTCGGGCCCGAACAGTCGCGCTGCGGTGTCGGAGAAGCTGTCGTCGCGGCAGTCGGCCCCCTCGCAGCGCAGTGGCACCCTGCGCGAGGAGCTGGCCGAGGTCGAGTTCTTCCTGCAGCAGCGGATGCTGGAGGACGCCAAGCGTCTGTTGCGCTCACTCGCGTCGCGCTATCCCCACAGCCAGACCGTGCAGAACAAGCTCGCCGAGCTGGGCGGCAGTACGTCGTCATCGGACGAAAACCTAATCGAGCTGGAGCCTGAAGAGATCGTTCCTGACAGCAATCCGCCGGGACCGCCGCGCGCATCGAATCCGGCCCCGCCGCCTTCGGCGAAGAAGACCCCGCCTCTGGCTTCGGCGCGCAGCATTCCGGTTCCGCCTTCGGGTACCACTCCGCCTTCGGGGGCCAGTGACAAGAGCGGGCCGATCGGTGAAGCCCGCGATCCAAACGAGGCCTACCAGCGCGGCATCGCCCATCGCAACCGGGGCCAGCACGCACTCGCCATCGGTGAGTTCAAGGTCGCGATGCAGGAGCGCAAGCTGGCGGGCCGGGCGGCGCTGATGCTCGGTCAGTGCTACCGCGATCTATCGCAGCTCCGTGAGGCGGTCGAGGTCTTCAAAGAAGGCCTGTACATGCCATCGGTATCCGAGGCCGACTTGGCCGAGCTGAACTACCAGCTCGCGCAGTGCTACGAGCGTCTCCAAAACCACAAAGAAGCGATTTACTTCTATCAGCAGGCGCAGCAGTCGCATCCCGGATACAAAGACTCTGCGGTTCGCGTGAACGCGTTGCGTCGATAGTCAGCGCCCTCGTCTTCGGTCCGTGCGCGAGGATGGGGGCGTTAGTGGTGCAGGCCTTGCTCGCGGCGTTGCTTTTCTTCGTCGAAGCCGGGCTCGACATAGATGCGGCGTAGGTGTGGGAATTGGGCGCGCAGCTCGGCCTCTAGGTCGTTGATCTTCGCTTCCAGGCCGTCCATCGTGAGGTCGCGGGCGAAGCGAATCTTGAACGTCGCTAGCACCTCTTGCGGTGCGATGTGCTTGGTCCGCAAGTGGACCACTTCGAGGACACCGGGGTGAGCCGCCGCGAGGGCCACGATCTTCTGGTGTTCTTCGCTCGGTACCGCTTCACCGATCAGCAGGCTCATCGAGTCACGGGCGAGGAAGATCGCCACCACCAGCAGCGCCAGGCCGACGATGATGGATGCCAGTGCGTCCCACAGAGGGTTGCCGGTGAAGTGGCTGGCGACCACACCGATGAGCGCCGCCAGCAGGCCAAACAGCGCGGCCAAGTCCTCGAACAGCACCGTGAGCACGGTCGGATCACGGGCGTCCTCGATGGTCTTGCGCAGGCCCTTGCCGGCGGTCATGTGCAAAAACTCCTGCACCGCCGTCCGCAGCGACCAGCTTTCCAGCACCAGCGACACGGTGAGCACGATGATCGCCCACTTGACGCTACCGTGTGACTGCGCCTGACCGTGGAGAATGTGCCAGATTTTTTCGGTGCCTTCCCAGATGCTGACCGCCGCACCGATCAGGAAGATGCTGCCAGCGACGATGAACGCCCAGAAGTAGGTCTCGGTCCCGTATCCAAACGGGTGAAGCGCGTCGGGGGGCCGCGAGCTGCGCCGCATCCCGATCAGCAAAAACGCCTGATTGGCGGTATCGGCCAGCGAGTGAACCGCCTCGGCCAGCATCGCGGTCGAGCCGCTCAGCCCAGCCGCGACAAACTTGAACACCGCGATCAGAAGGTTGATGGCGAGTGCCACCACTACCACTCGAAACCCGCCGCCATGTCCCTCGGCGGACGGCTTATCAGACGCGCTCATTTTCCCCCCTAAAGAACTCGATCGACGGCGGCTACTCCCTGGATGATGGCTTTTTCGCTGGCTGCCGTGAGCAAGCGAATCCACAGATCGTCGACACCCTCGCCCTGTTCAGCGGCACAGACGATCGCTTTGCCACCGAGTAGTCGCGACAGAATCTGCGCGGCCGGCTTGCGCTCGGATTTGGCCAGCTTGTCGGCCTTGGTCAGCACTGGCACGACCTTGCGTCCCAGCCCGCGCAGATAGTCGGCCAGCTCGGTTTCATCAAACAGCAGCTCTTCCACGTTGGGTGCGACGACTCGACGGGCATCGCAGAGCAGCGCCACCGCCCGCAGGTTGTCGCGCTTGCTCAGATACTCTTCCATCATGGCCTGCCAGCCCGACCGCTCGCTGTGACTCACCGATGCATAGCCGTACCCGGGCAGATCGGCGAGCAGCACGCTCTGCGGACCTTTTGGACTGGCGATCGTGGTTTGAAAAAAGTTGATCAGCCGTGTCCGTCCCGGTGTCTTCGAGACTCGCGCGAGCCCGCGGCGACCGAGCAGCGCATTGAGGAGCGTCGATTTGCCGACGTTGCTGCGGCCGCAGATCGCGACCTCTGGCATGGCTGGCGATGGCCACTGGGCGCGGGAGGGCGCGCTGGCGACAAACTCGCTGCGAAGGATATGCATAGGCGGGCTCATTTTACCTGGGTTCGTTTAGGCTTTGCTGAATACCAAGCTGATGTTTCCGCCGCCTTGTGAAAGCGTTGGCAACAGCACGTGATGGACGAGGGCGTCCTGCGGGTGGAGGACCAGCCCTGGTAAGCTGCGGGTGGAATCGGGGGTTCGGCAGTGGGTCGTTCCTGGCACGCGCTGCGCGGACAGCGACCAGAGCGCGGCGCCAAGTCGCACGCCGGCCGAGGTTTGCCACTCCCCACACTGACCAATCACCGAGGAGATGGCGACCTGTTCGGCTGCGGCTTCGAGCCCGGCCCGTAGGGTCTGGGTCTCCAGTTCGTCCAGCCCGCTGCCATTGCCCGCTCCAGCGACCCAGTTGAGCTGGTTCGGACGCAGTCCGGCCATCGCGAGACTGTGCTTGATCGAGGCTGCTGCTCCAGCGGTGACGCGCTGGTCGGATGCGCCGGCCCGAGGCCAACCGATTCGTTGGCGGTCATCGCCGACGCGGCCCCATCCCGAAAGATAGGCGAGCGGTGGCGCACTCGGAGGGCGATCGGTCCGTTCCAGCAGCACCACCACCGATCCTTCGCCGGGTACCACACCTTGGCCAACGCCTTCATAAGGATGAATCGGTGCCGCTTGAGCAGTCATTAGATCAGGGGCCAGCGCCGCAAGCTGCCATTGGCCGTGAAGCGACCACGGTGCTAGCTCATCACATCCCCCACACAGCACGGCATCGGCTCGGCCGGTTTGCAACAGCTCAGCCCCAGCGGCGATCGCCTCGGGCAGCGAGAGCTCGCGGTGGTTGACGGTGACGTTCGGGCCGGTCAGTCCCAGCTCGATGGCGAGCAGGCCCGCCGAGGCATTCATGACCGTATAGGGGAAGACCGCTGGCGACGCGGCAGCCATCCCGCCATCGATGAAGCTGCGCGTGAATTCGATCGTGGCATCAAGGCCGCCCAGGCCCGTTCCCAGCACGACTCCGAGCCGCTTTGCACCGTAGGCGTGGATCGCCGACGCATCTTTGGGCCCGGCACCGGGAAGCAATCCGAGCGCCTCACGAGCGGCGACGATACACATCTGGGCCAGGCGCGGCATTCGGCGACGCTTGCCTGCTTCGATCGCAGCTTGGGCTCCGAACTCGGCGACGCGACCGGCCCAAACGGGTTGTCCGGCCAGCTCTCCCGGGAGTGCGCTCGACAGATCCGAGTGGAGAGCAAGCGCGCTGCGTCCGTCGGCAAGTCCTGCAAAAAACGACTCCTTCGAGGTACCGAGCGGCGTGACCAGCCCCAGGCCGGTGATTGCCACCTTCGGCAGAAGCGGGACGCTAGACATGGCGCTATTTGCTATCATGGCAGCCATGGCGAAAACGAAAAAAATGGCAAGCCTGCTTCGGTCGGCTGCCCCTGCGGTCGCCGGTGCAGTTCTTTTTGCTGCCCAGCCCGCCGAGGCCAAGATCCTCGAAGGCTACGTCGATGTCTACGTCGGCGGCATGTACGGCACCCCACCCAAGCTCAACTCGGTGGTGACCATCAAGTCCGAGCCGAACGGGACGACCAAAGGTGCCGACTTCTTCGATTACAACTCCGGCGGTCTGCTCGGTCTGCGCGGCGGTGTCGAGGTTCTACATACCGACGTCTATGTTCAGTTCGACCAGTTTGTGAACCTGCAAGGCTTCTCGGGCTCGACCGTGCAGGGAATGATCGGCTGGGATCTCGAGCTGGGCTCTGGGGCGTGGCGCGGCACAATCGGTGCCTACGGCGGACTCATCTTCGGCCTGCCCTATCGCACCGTATACCCGATCGATCGCGGGCAGATTGCCTGGTTTGGACTGGGTGCCGAGGGACAAGCGGGCGTCGAGTACTACCTCAATCGCTTCTTCGTCCTCAACTTTACCGGCACGTTTGGCTATCACTACATGCTGGCCGGTGCTGATCCCGTCGTCATCGACATGGCCGGGAATACCGAACAGACCCGCACCCACGGCTTCCATCTCCTCGGCAAGCTCGGTCTCCGCTTCCAACTCGGCATCTAAAACGTCTGCTCCGCAGGCGGGTGGCTTTGCTATCGTCCAGGTATGAGCCACCTAGATCAGCCGGTTGTCATTACTTGTGCGCTGACCGGAGTGCTGACCGATCCGACGCAGCACCGCGTGCCGGTGACCGCCGCCGAGATGGCCGCTGCCGCCGCAGAGGCCCGCGATGCCGGTGCCACCATTGTTCACTGCCACTATCGCCAGCAATCGCCCGGTATGGGCCGCTTTCCGACGTGGGATCCCGATGTCGTGGCAGAGATTGATGCGGCGATCCGCGCTCGGGTGCCCGACATGATCATCAATATGTCGACCGGAGTGGTTGGCCTCGATGTGAGTGCACCGCTGGCCTGTCTGTCGCGGATTCGACCGGAAATGGCCGCGCTCAATGCCGGTTCGCTCAATTACTTGCGAGCACGCAGTAGCGGGCAATGGGCCTGGCCACCGATGCTTTTCGACAATCCCGTCGACAAAGTCGAAAAGTTCATCGCCGCCATGCGCGCCACCGGCACCGTTCCCGAGTGTGAGTGCTTCGATACTGGCATCGTGCGCTCCATTGGCCTGTTTCAGCAGGTGGGGCTTCTCACTGGGCCGATTCACGTGTCGCTGGTGATGGGCGTCGCGAGCGGTATGCCGTGCAAGCCCGAGTGGCTGCCGCTCATCGTCGCTGAGCTACCCCAAGGTGCGCACTTCCAAACGATTGGCATTGGTCAGCGCGAGGTGTGGCCACTTCACCGTCGGGCTGCCGAGCTGGGCGGACACCTTCGCACCGGCATTGAAGATACGTTCTATCTTCCCGATGGAACCAAGACGGACTCAAACGGTCGTCTCGTCGAAGCCTTGGTCAAAGTGGCTCGCGAGGTCGGTCGGGACATTGCGACAGCAGCGCAGGCGCGGGAGATCGTCGGAGTGCTACCCGGCCCACATGGGCCAACCAGTCTGTGAGCGATCCCAAACCACGCACTGCCGAGCGGAATCTGGTGCTGTGCTGCCCGGACCTTGGCAGGGGTCGTCACTTGGCCGAGTCTCTGCGCGAGGCCGGCTTTTCGGTCCGCCTGATGGCATCGATAGCTGCCTTGTTGGCGAGCCCGCGTGAGGAGCCGATCGATCTGCTGGTCGCTGAGTTGGCTTCCGAGGAAGACTCGGCGGTGCGGGCGCTGCATTCGCTTTGTCCGACGCTGATCCTCGCGGTATCGAAGCCTACCGAGGATGCCGAGCGGCTGATTCGCACTGGTGCCTACGATGTGTTGCCGTCTCCGCTTCGCCAGGCTGAGCTACTGCTGGCACTTCGCAAAGCCCAAGCCAGAGAGTCCGTTCTCGGAGACCGTACGGCCGGTCGCTTTGGGCCGATCACAGCGGGTCCGAGTGAAGGCGTCGCGTCACTTCAAGGAGTGATTGCCGAGTCGAAGGTGATGCGCGGCCTCTTTTCGCAGGTGGCTCGCGTCGCGGTGCATCCGACCTCGGTGCTGCTGCTCGGGGAATCGGGGACCGGCAAAGAGGTCTTGGCGCGGGCGATTCACCAGCTTTCGCCTCGTCGCAGCGGGCCGTTTATTGCCATCAACTGCGGCGCGCTGCCCGAAGCCCTGCTGGAAAGCCTGATGTTTGGCCATGTCCAAGGCGCGTTCACCGATGCGGTTCGTGATCAGCAAGGCGTCTTTCAGCGGGCCGATGGAGGAACGCTGTTTCTCGATGAGATCGGAGAGCTACCGCTGGCACTTCAGGTCAAGCTGCTGCGGGCGCTGCAAGAGCACAAGATTCTGCCGCTGGGGGCGCGAGACGAGATTTCCGTTGATGTGCGGCTGATTGCTGCGACGCTGCGCAACCTGTCCAAAGAGGCCGAGGCGAATCGCTTTCGTGCCGATCTGTACTACCGCTTGAGCGTCGTCGAGCTGCTGGTACCACCGCTGCGTGAGCGACGAGAAGACATTCTACCGCTGGCTCAGCTCTTTTTGCATCGGGCGGCACAACGGCTGGCCCGTCCGATCGTCGGCATCACCGAGTCGGCCAAGCGGGCGCTGCTGCGCTTCGACTTCCCCGGCAACGTTCGCGAGCTGGAAAACATGATCGAGCGAGCGGTGGTGCTCTGCGATCATACCCAGCTTGACGTCGGTGACTTGCCCTATGTGGTGGTGCAGACTGGGGGCCATCTACCGCAGCGGGACGTGGCGGACCGTTCCTTGGCCGATGCGGATGCCGTGGCTGCCGAGACGGATGCTGCCCTGGCGAGTAGTGATCTGTCGGTGAAGTCCGCGACCGCCCGCCTGGAACGGAGCCTGATCGCTCGAGCGTTGCACAAGACTCGTGGCAATCGGGCGGCGGCGGCCAGGCTGCTAGAGCTGTCCCATCGTGCCTTGCTCTACAAGCTGCGTGAGTACGGGCTGGACGAGTAGTCGGGCCAAACCAAGCTCGGGCCCCGCCCCAGGCGAGGAGATCGATTGACCACGGACCTAAAAAGCCGGTAAAAATGTACCTATGTTCCGAGATAGCTTGCGCACCCTTGTAGAGAAGTCTGATGGCGCGGTTGCAGGTCTGCTGATGGGCTTTGACGGCATCGCTGTCGAAAGCTACGCCAAGGACGCCCAGAAGCTCGACATCCAGACCGTCGGCATGGAGTTTTCGTTCATCCTTGCCCAGGTCAAAAAGGCTGCCGACATCATTGAGGGCGGTGCCGTAGAGGAAGTCAGCATTCGCACCGAGAAGCTGACCCTGCTCATCCGCGTCCTGTCGAAGGACTACTTTGTGGCGCTCGCGCTTGCGCCCACCGGGAACACCGGCAAAGGTCGCTACCTGCTGCGCGTTACAGCTCCGCAAATCTAAGCAGCGCTGTAATCTCTTTGACCTAGGGGGCATTTTCAAACCCTCTGTGCTTGATGTGCATGGGCTGTATTTGGTTGTCAAT
>CALLYL010000175.1 GCA_937859535.1 uncultured Myxococcales bacterium | reverse complement strand
ATCGACTCACACTACAATACAGCTTATCGAAATCCACAGACATTTCTGGAGATGTTATTAACATCGTTCCAATTGACATCAACAAAGATGGAACCGATGAGATACTGTTAGGCATATCAAACTCGCCAGGGAATTCCACGCTTGCACTCTACTCTCGAATAGCAGCTCTACCTCAATTTCAGCCTACCACCAGTATCAATTTTACCGCCGATCTTGGTCCTCTCACCACTGGCGATTTTGATGGCGATGGGCTAACCGACGTCGCGGTGGCCACTGGCACCAAATGGCGATTTATTACGATGGACCAAGCAACCGGATCTATCAATATGCCTCAAATCACTGACACTGGATCAATCATTAAAGCAATGGCAGCCGGTGACTTCAATGGAGATGGCAAATCAGACCTAGCTCTCTTCCACACAGACAATGGCAATGTATACGTTCTATCACACAATGGCACTAGTCTCACACTGAAAAATACAATTACAGTCGGTGTTCCTCCTGTGGGATTCACACCGAGCATGCAGTCTTATGACATAAACTGCGATGGTTTGGTTGATATTGCCATCAATCAACCAACCACAAACGGCACTGATCTAAAATTATCAATTAGCAATAGTAGCAATGGAGGCTTCGACTTCATTCTGCCAAGTTCCATGCCAAACATGTTCCTGCAAGGGAACGCATTCCTCGTTACTGACTACAACCAGGACTCACTTCCAGATATCTTTGCGGCCAGCTATAACTCAGCCACCACCCTCAGTTCCATGGAAGCCTATATTCCGTAATCAGAGACAAGCCAGGAACTCTCTGCATCAAACACCAGGAGGGATCTCAGATGTCTGGTTTAAATAAATACACATTTCTGGATCATAATATCAGCAAATCCCTGAGCAAGCTTGTGCTACCGCTGGGTCTGCTCGGTGCCTGTGACTCACTGTGGAGCAGGTTCACCGTCGACGACCCGAACTCCTGCGCGACGCTTGGCGGCAACAATCCGTGTAGCGATCAGCAGACCTGTAATTTCAACTCTGGAAAATGCGAACCTAAGATCACTCAGCCGCCCCAAGGCACGTTGAGCTTTACGTCCATCACACCGGGCTCACTCCCGCTGAGCGGCGGACCGATCACGATCGTGGGAAGCGAACTGACCAGCGATACCACCGTCCTGATTGACACGGGATCAGTCAGCGGCATCGTCGCAACTGCGGATCGAACCACGCTGAGCGGAGTCGCGCCGCGAGCCCCCAAGGCATGTGTCCCCATCGACCTGAAGCTACAGCGAGGTAATGAAGCGCCCCTCTTGGTTCCGGGGGTATTCCGCTACCGCTTCGAGCCTTTTTCGATTCAGCCCTTGACCGTCTTCCCTGCGGTAAGTGGTCTCCAGGTCTCCCAACTGCTCCTCGCGCAGATGGATGGTGACCCAGTGATGGATCTGGTGATTGGCCACTCCAACGGATTCAGGATTCTGTATGCACCGAATGCGACTGGGTCGCTGCTCTCCGTGAGTGGACAGCGTACAGGGATGCTGGATAGGATTCGGGTCGGCAAACTGTCTGGTTCCGGCAATAGCGACATCATCGCGGTCCAAGGCAAGTCCATCTACGTGGAGGCGTGCAACTCGATTGGGGCGGGCGGCTGCGTCCAAAAAGCCAAGTACGACTCCACGATCACAGTTCGAGATGCCTTTGTTGCGGATGTGCTTTCCGATCCAGGGAATGAGCTGGTTGCCATCATTTCTGACAACGTAGCCAAAGGCACAGTGTCCGTCTCGAAATACGGCTCTCCGCAGTTGCAAGCGCCCCAGGTTGTTTTCTCGGCAGGAGACGACATTGTGGATGCTTCTGTCGGAGACATGAACCTCGATGGCACCACTGATGCCCTATTCCTGGTCACTGGAACCCAGCTCTCGATGCTACCGATGCTGCCGACGGGCACCCAAGGAATCCCACAGTGGACCCCCAAAACGTACAACACACTGCTCGGCCGCTTGAGCGCGCCGATTCTGGGGAACCTGGACGGTGATGGCGTAGCCGATCTGGTCACATACAGTCCCAGCAAAGGGACACTCATCGTGGCCTATGGGAAGAACGACTTCGCGAGTTTCGTTGCGTACGGAAGCTCCCAATTCCCCCCAGGAACAGCCGCAGAGTCTCTCGAAATTCAGCTCGCCGATGCCAACTGTGATGGAGCGCTCGACATCGTCGTGAGCCGTCGCGACACTCCGAATGGTCCGTTCTTCTTCCTGAACGATGGTCAAGGCAAGTTCGGAAGCACCCTGAATCGACCCGATACCGGCGGCACTGCTGCGAGCGCCGGAGGTCCGTTCGTCATCTTTGATGCCGACGGAGACAAGCTTCCCGATGTCCTCATGCGAAGCGCTACAGGAGGTTCTGGACTTACGCTAGGACGTGGCAAAATTCCGTAGCTGGACCAGCGAACGCCAGGATGATACCTGAGCGAAGCGGAGAATATATTATGCATTTAAATAGAGTAATTATGAATCGCCAGCTCACGCCTTCGAAAACCTTGCTTGCCGCCTGGCTATCCCTGTGCTCGACGAGTGCTTGCGATGCGCTGTGGAAAGGCTTCACCAGTCCCGATCCCCGAAGCTGCGCCAGCCCAATGAGCGAGCTGATCTGCCAGGCTCCGCAGGTCTGCAACCCCAACTCCGGCCAGTGCGAGGACGGTCCCGGATTGTTAAGCCTAAACCCAAACATGATGCCGATGAGCGCCGGCCAGCCCGTCGAAGTCACCAGCTCTCTGCTCACCAAAGACACCGTCGTCAAGATTGCAGGACAGGCGCTTTTGCCACCGCTCTTTGCACCGGCCTCCAATCAGATCAAAGGCACCGTTGCCAAGTCGCCCGGTCGATGCGGTCCGGTGGACGTTGAGTTGCTTCGCAGCGACGGTTCGATGTTTAAGGGCACGGGTGCCTTCACGTATACCTTCGAACCCCTTACGGTGAAATCTCCAACCGCTTTGCTTGCCGGCGTTGGATCCATTTCCAAGATTCTCCTAGCGAATCTCGATGATGATCCCGGTGGCAACATGGATGTCCTGCTGAGGACAGCCACCGGGCCGCAAGCGATTCTAAATCCCGTCACGAATCCAACGTTTCCGCAAGCACTGCCAATCGTAGCCAATGTCGATCAACACATCGCCATTGCACGCATAGCCGGAAAATCACGATCGACGCTCGTTTTTGGCGATACGGTCGCCGATGCGATGGCCCGTAGCTCAATCACGATTCTGACGTGGGATGAAACCAGGTTGATGTATCTGCCGAAATCCCCAGGTTCCGTCCCCGGGCAGATTAAGCACCTGCTGGCGCTAGACTCCAATCATGACGGAACAGACGAAATCGTCATCATCTCGCAGCCGACAGCCGCTCAAACAAACAGCACCGTCACGATGATGTACAATAGCAATTCTACTTGGTACATTTATCAAAATAATTCGCTACTCGTAAACAATGCCGTCATTGCTATTACCACTGGAGACATCAATAACGATAAAATCGAAGATTTGCTGATGACGACCGCCAACCAGCCCGGTGTCACGGCTCTGTATGCGTTATCCTGGGATGGGGTCCATCTAAATCCCATCCCAACCCCCGCTTCTCCGCAAGGCATGTTCACGGCGGTAGCCACCGGCGACTGGGATGGCGACAATCGTGTTGATATTGCGCTAACCACAGGCTCCGTCAATCCGATATTCACGTTGCTAAACAAACAGAGCGGCTGGAGCACTGGATTATTCAATACTTCAGCCACCGCTACTTTTTACCAAACAGAGCTGCTCTCGTACGATGTAAATTGCGATAGAAGACCGGATTTGGTGGTAAATAACTTCACCGTCGGACAGGGTAACTGGTCCGGCATCTTCGTGAGCGACGGCAAGGGCGGCTTTTCTGAGCGACGGATTCCACCCATCAAACTGGGACCGTTGCTACCGGCTGATCTGAACGGAGACAGTCTACCCGATCTGCTGAACGCTTCATCTGACTCAGCCGGGGCAAACCCACTTGGCTTTCAATTTATGCTCGGCAATTCACCATAGCAAAGGCTCCACCATGAACCGCTCACCCCAGAAATTCTGTTCGTTAGGAATCCTTCTAGGAATCTGCACGCTGTTTCAAATGAGCGGCTGTAGCGATTTGTGGATGAGTTCATTGGTCACAGACAAGCGCAATTGCGCAATCGCACCGGCGGTGTGTGGAGACTTCGAAGAGTGCGACTACTTGACAGAAACCTGCAAACCCCTTCCACCGCCCAGTTGCCCGCTGATCTCTCTTGAATCGGTCTCGCCAGCGATTGGAACGCGCACCGGTGGGACCAAAATCACGATCACGGGCAGCGGCTTCCAAGGAGAGATGCGGGTCGAGATCGATGGCACTCCGCTGGAAAATGTAGTGGTGGAGGCTTCGAGTCAGCTCTCAGGAACCCTCGGTGCATCGATGGCGTCTTGTGGTCCCTCGGCAGTGACGCTGATCAGCGCTTGCTTCGAGCGAGTCAGTAAAGAGCGTGTGTTCAGTTATTCGCTCGATCCGCTCCAGTTTGATGATCTCCCGCAGACACTCCCTTCGCCAGCAGGAACCTCTGTGCAGCAAGTCCTGATCGACGATGTGAATGCAGATGGTGATCCCGATATCTTGGGAGTGGAGACTGGCAGCTTCCGTACCTTCCTCAGCGACGGTGTTGGATCGTTCACGACCAGTGCTCCGCTCGCGCTAGGAAGCTCTCTGTTTCAAGCCGCACTGGGCGATATCACTGGGGACAAACTGCTCGATTTGGTGGTCACCGATCAGACCAACCCTCGCCTGTGGTTTCTACAAAACAGCGGCAAAGGAGTGTTCGCCCCGCAGAGCATCGCGATGCCAGAACCGCTGCGCGGAGTCGTTGTGACCGATCTGACCGGTGACGGAAAAAGCGACGCAGTGGTCGTGGGCAAGAGCGGCACGTTGTATCTGCTCACCGGGAACACCAATGGACTTACTGGCCCCGACACCGTCGCCAACGGACTCCCGATGGGTTCGCAGTTCGCAGCGCTGGCGGACGTCAATCAGAATTGCGCCGTGCGCAGCATTGCGGAGAGTGGACGACTCATGCGAGCTGGTCAGGAAAGAGCGGACTACGTCACAGAGACAGCAGCAGGTCGGGATGTGGGCGAGCGATCAGTTCCACCGACAAAAGGAGTCCCGGCGTGAGCAATCGCTCGACGGTCGACAGTGCCGCTTCGACCATATCCTGTTCACCGATGAGGATCGCGAAGCCCTTGCCTCCGAGCCCATCACACAGTCGCAGTTCGTGAATCCGGACCTCGGCGGCCTTACAGGCGGCATCTGCCCCGCGCAGCGTGGATGACGCGCTCAGGGTTTCGAGGATGCCAATCGACAAATCTTCGGAAAGCGGCGGCTTGGTTTTCCGACGCAGCACATCGAGTACCTCGTCGTGGACCTGGGTCAGCAGCAGCTCATCACACAGCGACGAACCGGCCTGCGCCCGTCCCGTCAGCATCGCTTCTTCGACATCCCCCACTTCGCCGCTGCACAGCACCAGGTGCTTGCCAGGTGACACGGGACGATTCAGCACAAGCTGAACCGCCGCTCGCTTCACCAGTGCATCGGCCACGGTCACGCCACGGGCAATCGATTGCAGCTCGAGCAGGCCAATCGCTGGCCCACTTGCCACAATGTGCTCGGATTGACCTGTGCGCAGTGGACCCAAAGTGATGATGACTCCGAACGTCCTAGGCTACACGAACCGGAACGCGTCCTTCATGGTACAGCGCAGCTCACGGGTGAAATTCAGCGCGGTGGTCATGCCCTCACCCGTTGGAGAGGCAATCGTAAACGAGGTGTAGCCCTCGCCTCCGTATCCCAGTCCCGCGAGGCTGCTGCCGTTCTTCACGAAAATCGACACGTTGGCAGTGCGCGCCATCGCTGACAGTGCCTCGATGTTCTGCGAGTACATGACCGCCGTGTGACCAAAGCCATGCTCACAGCGCACCGCCCCGGCAATCGCTGCCGCGACATCGGGATAACGAACCATCCCGATCACCGGCATCAGCAGCTCGTGCTGAACGAACGGATGCTGCTCGGGAAGCTCGGCGAACAGCAGGCGGCATTCGTCGGTGACATGGACGCCAATCTGCTTCGCGATGACCGATGGATTCTTTCCCACCCAATCGCGATTTACGTGATCTCCATCCAGGATGACCTTTTCCAGGTCGCGCACCTGGCGATCGCTTAGCAGGTAACAGCCCTGCCGCTGGAGCTCGGCCTTTAAGCTGTCCGCAATCTTGGCGACCGCGCAGATTTCTTTTTCAGCGACGCAGACAATGTTGTTGTCGATCGACGCGCCTTCGATGATGCCCCGTGCGGCCAGATCAATCCGCGCCGTCTCATCGACCACCGCCGGAGGATTGCCCGGTCCCGCCGCAATCGCCCGCTTGCCCGACGTCATCGCCGCCTTCACCACCGCACCGCCGCCCGTGACTGCGAGGAGCCTGACGCCCTTGTGGGTCATCAGCTTCTGGGCGCTCTCGATGCTGGGCTCTGCGACGCTCGATAGCAGGTTGGCAGGTCCGCCTGCGTGCACCACCGCTTCGTTCAAAAGGTGAATGAACCAGGCACAGGTCCGCCAGGCATACGGATGGGTATTGAAGACGACCGCGTTGCCACCGGCCAGCATGCCGATGCCGTTGTTGATGATCGTCTCGGTAACGTTCGTGGTCGGGGTAATCGCGCCGATGACGCCATAGGCCGCACGATCAAGCACAGTCAGTCCGTGGTCACCGGTAAACGCGGTCGGACGCAGAATCTCTGGACCCGGTGTCTTATTCGCCACCAGCGTGTTTTTCTTGATCTTGTCCTCGACACGGCCGTATCCGGTTTCGGCGACAGCGTACTCCGCCAGCAGCTTGACGTTATCGAGCGTGACCTTGCGCATCGCCGCAACGACTCGCTCCCGGGTCGATAGTGGCACTCCCCGGTACTGCTCGAACGCTTTGCCAGCCGCCGCCACCGCCGCATCAATATCGGGAAATAGCCCGTGGCTACCGCGAGGGATGCGTGCATCGCCCCGCTTGCCCGGTCCACCACCACGCAGGTGAGGCGGCACAAACGCACCAGGCCTCTGCGAGGTGGTTCCAGTGCTCGGTTTGCCCGTCTCGGCGGCTTTCATCACCGCTTCGGCAGGCGTCGTCATTGACTCAGGTGACAGGCGCAGAAGCACCTTGTCGACGATCTCTTGGATGCGCTTCTCGTCAACCTGCACGGCCAGGTCCTCTCGTTCACAAGACCAGAAACAAAGCCAGCGCGGACGCACCGGTTTGGCACTGCTATGCGGGATTCTTCTGATAACCAGCGGCACCATCAATGTCGACCGTATCTACGATCGCCATGATGGTTGCATCGACGGGACGGTCCTTGGTGACCTGGGTCTGCCGTGCCGACGAGCCAGATGCATAAAGCACCACCTCGCCGACGCCAGCACCAACCGCATCGACGGCGACCACTGGCGCTGCTGCCGTCGGCTTTCCCGTGCCGTCGCAGGGCTTGACCAGCAAAAATTTCAGGCTGGTAAGCTCCGCTTCTTTGCGGGTGGATACGACGGTGCCGACCACCAAGCCCAGGACCATGGTGGCCTACTTGCCCGCCGTCGCGGTCCGACCGAGCGGCAGCACGAGATCGATGTTTTGGTGCGGACGCGGAATGACGTGAACCGAAACCAGCTCACCCACGCGCTCAGCAGCACGTTGACCCGCTTCGGTAGCGGCTTTGACGGCAGCGACGTCGCCACGAACGATTGCGGTCACGTAACCACCACCGATTTTCTCGTAGCCGACCAGCTCCACTCGAGCGGCCTTCACCATCGCATCGGCAGCTTCCACCATGCCGACAAAACCTTTGGTTTCGATCAATCCAAGCGCATCAGCCATGTTCGTATCCTCTTGTTCGTGCTCGTCCGCAAAGGCCTACCCGTTAAGAGCTGCCCGTCGGCGATGGGTTACTTGTCTACAAACTTATCGAACTGCTTTCCGTGAATCGACTCGATCGCAGCCGTCGCAGCAGCAGCAGCAGCGTCGACCTCTGCCTCGGGACCGGAGAGATACAGACGTCCGAAGGCACCGTATGGAGTCACCGAGACGAGGAATATCCGGGCCGCTTTTTCAGCCTCGTTCGCCGCGAAAGCAACGTAGCCCGCCGGCTCGGTCTCGAGGATAAACAGCGACTGACCAGGAAGGATCATCATGCCCTGCGAGTTGCGGTTGATGATCTGGGCCTGGTACGGCTCGATGGCCCGGATGATCTGGTTGGTCAGCACGCGTGGCTTGTAACGATCGGCCTCGGAAAGTCCGAGATGCCCGAGAATCGCTGAGCCCGCCTGCCGCACTTCTCCTTGATCGAAGTCATGCACTTCGAGAAGTCCGTAGGCGCGCTCGACCACCTGCAGCGCCGGCGCAACCTTGGTCGCCTTGAGAGCCACGTCGGTGACGCGGTTGATTGCGATACCAGGAGCAATCTCGACGAACAGCGAGGCCTGACCGGGGACCGGCAAAAAGCCTTTCGCCGTCTTGCCCATAAAGCTCGCGAGCTGCGGCTGGAGGGCGTCGATGAAGGTATAGGTTCGAAGCGTCGTCGTCGCCATGTCGATGGGGGCTTTCGCAAAAAGTGGCCGGACGTTAACAAAGCGAAACCATTGGGTCAACCGCCGAAATCGCGGCCCTACCCGCAGCCACTTCCCCCCCTCGGCTAGCGCTCGTTTGGCATCAGGTAGCCCACTTCTTCAAAGTACTTGGCGTTGTCGACGAGCGCGGTGGCCAGATACGACGGCGCAACCAGCGTGTCCTTTTTGCCAAACACGTCGGCGGCCTTGATTCCGTTCTGCTCCGCTACGAACTGATAGACGAACACGACAAACTGCGAGCAGAAGAACTTGTGCTTCTTGTTGTCGAAGATGCCGTCGACGCGAGCTTCAAGGTCTTCCGCCTTGGGAACCTTGTCTTTCTTCTTGAACAGCGACGACACGGCACCGAGTAGATCGTACTTCTGCTTCTGGTTGTTCTGGTGCGAGTCAAACAGCACCTTGGCAAACTCGGCAGAGCCACTGGCCATGTTGGCGTTTTTGCAGCGGAACACGATGTAGCCGTACTTCTTGTTGCCGACTCGAAGGTCGTTGGCCGAGACGCCCGAGCCCTGCGCTTCGATGATGATGTTGTTGTCGAACAGCAGTCCGGCGTGAACAACGTCACTATTTTCCTTTTTATCCAGCAACTTCTCTCCGGTCTTGATCACTTTGCTGATCCAAGAACCATCTGAAAATTTCAGCAGAATATCGCCGGGCAGCCAGAGGTTCAGATCGAGGTACTGCTTCTTTTCCAGCTCGCTCAAGTCCTTGACGCGGTCATAGATCGGCGCTGCGACCTCGCGGGCGGTGGGACCGACACGATACTTCGGCTTCAGGATGTCAT
>CALLYL010000174.1 GCA_937859535.1 uncultured Myxococcales bacterium | reverse complement strand
AATTGCTGGTAGCGATCTTTTCTGCTGACGCTCATTTGAACCGAATGGGCCCACGTATTCGCGGTTCACGAGCCACTTGTCAACTCATTTCCTGTGATTTTTTATCATTTGCAATTTTCTCGTTCTTACGTGCAGGGTGCTGAGCATTTTTTTAATTTATTTTTATTTATTTTTTACTCGTTTGCCGAGGGCTGATATTGTCTTTTTAGCGAGCAAACACTCAGCTGTTACAACGTCTAGTGTTCGATTCATGTTTCTTTCGCCGCAATCAGGAGGCAGTCGTGAGTATGCAGAGCGCACCGTCGTCAGATATGAGCACCCAATCTCACTCGGATTCAGCCAAGGCAGCAGCCGCGACGTCCGAGCGGATAGCTTCAACCCCAGCCCCAGGAACTGGCGACACTTCGGGCACGGGGGCGGAGCCTGACACTCGCGTGACTCAAGCGGAGGCGGTGATTCGTCGCAATGTCTACTGGTCGCTCGGAGCCGGAGCGGTTCCGATCCCGCTGGTTGACATCGCGGCTCAGACTGCCGTTGAGTTGAAGCTACTCAAGGAGTTGGCGACCCTGTACCAACGGGAATACTCCTCAAGCGCAGCCCGGCGCATCATCTACTCGCTGCTGAGCAGCGTGGGTGCGGTCGGAATTGGAAGCCTGATTGGCGGTAGTCTTGCCTCGTTCATTCCCTTCGTTGGCATACCGCTCGGAGTGGCCTCGAAGTCAGGGACTGCGGCGGCTTTCACCTATGGAATCGGGCGAGTCATGCTCCTTCACTTCGAGGCTGGTGGCACCCTGCTCGATTTTGATCCAGCGGCCATGCGGACCCACTTCCTGCAAGAGGTAGAGCGTGGCAAGGCGGCCGTGAAGCAGATGCGTGCGGATCTAAAGAAATCGCCTGCCAAGGCCGAGGCACCAGCGGCTGCGAAATGACCGTCAGCCCGTTCTTCGTCTACATTCTTCCGGTCCTTTTGGTTATCACCATCGGGCTCCTGGGTAGCACGCGTCGGCTGGGTTTCTTCCTCTCTGTCATCCTGTCGATCGTGCTGACGCCCATTGGTGGATTTATCGCCGCGCTGATCTCCGGACCCAAGCGGGAGAAGCCGATTCCTATCCAGTCCCGAACGGAACGCAAGAAGTGACCCGCGCTACTGACAACCCGGATCCGCTCGACGCTCCGAAGCCTACCTTTTCCCAGCGTGTTTCTCGCTGGCTCACACGGGTGCAGTTCGTTCTGTATACGGTGCTGGCGCTGTGTCTGTTTGCGACCAGCTTCCTGTGGTCACGAATGTTCCTGGTGGTTCCACCGGGACATCGCGGGGTCATGTACCGGACCATCTACGGAGGAACGGTGACCAGCGAGTCCTGGCCGGAGGGACTTCACATCCTTCCTCCGTGGGACAAGATGTATGTCTATGACCTTCGTCTACAGCGGAGAGTGATTGACTTCGAGGTGCTCAGTGATGAAGGACTGACGCTCGGAGTCCAGGTCGTTGTCCGCTTCCGTCCCCAAGAAGAGATGCTGGGCTTTCTGCAGAAAGACGTCGGGCCCAGCTATTTCGAGAGCCTGATCCAGCCCGAGATTGAGTCTCACATTCGGCGGACCTTTGGCGGACGGCCTGCGCACGAGGTCTACGCCAGCATGCGCAACCTGCTGCAAGAAGTCGGACAGTTTCCACTCATTGGCAGGGTGGAACAGAGCCACACGGGGACGATCTCGCGCCCATACATCTATGTTCAGGAGCTCAAGCTCACCAAAATCTCGCTGCCCAAGATCGTCGAAGAGTCGATCCTTGAGAAGTACCGCGAGGAGCAGCGCATGCTCGCCTACCGCTACAAACTTGAGCGGGAGCAGAAGGAAGCGGAGCGCAAGCGGACCGAGGCCACCGGAATTCGCGACTTCAACATGATCGCTCGCACGGACATTCTGCGCTGGCGAAGCATCGACGCCGCTCTGGAGCTTGCCAAGTCGAACAACAGCAAGGTCATCGTGCTCGGGGGTAGCCCCAATGCCATGCAGATGCAGTTGCAGGTGGGTGATGGGCCGGCGGGCGGAAAACTTCCGGGCCTCCCAGAGTTGCCAGCATCGCCAGATGAGGTTCAAAGTCCAGCGCCCGTGGGCAAACCCCCCACGAAACCCAAGCAACCAGGTACAGGCCGAGCGGAAGCCACTACAAGTGGAAGTCCGTCACAAGAAATGGCCGGGTCGGTACCGAGTGCAGCGGAAACAGACAGCGCCCCGGAGCCCAAGGGGTTGGCTGCATCTCTGTTCGACTCTGTTGTGCCATTCCTGCGGAAGAATGCGTGGGACCGCACGAAGCGGCTCGATCTGAAGAAGTCTCTGGACCTGGCGGATCGACGGCAGCAAGACCGGCGGCAAGACGAGCTCGCGCTGGCCGAATCGCAGGAAGAGAGTCAGCGAAGCGACACCAAGAAGGGCATCGACCTCGCGCAGCGGAGCGAGGAGGCTCGGCGGCGGGACATGAAGAAGAACGTCGATCTGGCGCAGCAGCAGACAGAGTCCAAGCGACAAAATACCAAGAAGGCGCTGGACCTTGCACAGTGAGACAGCGTTGTCTGTCCGTTCCTAATGCCTCCCCGTGGCTTCGCTCCATAGTTCGATAAGTTCCTGAACAACCTTCCCGCTTGCACGCGGAGCTTCTTTCCAACTCGGCTGGAGTTGTACGCCGTACCGTCGAAGGCGCAGGAACGGATTCGATCCAGTCACGGCATCGCGAACAGAGACCTGAGGGTTCACAGGACGAAGGCCAACATCGACTGCCTTCCGCTGCATCTCAGCACCGATTAGGAAGTGAATCCACCGCTGGGCAGCCAGCCGCTGGGCTGGATCTGCAGAGAGGATCACGGCCGGGTGCCGTGCCAACAGCGTCGGATTCGGATAGATCAGGACCAGCTTGTGTAGTCCGTCAGGGTGCGAGTCAACGCGCTCAAAGTACGGCAGCGCAAGGTGCTCATAAGTAACCACGCCATCGTATCGCGCAGGTCCATAGGACAGCGCCTCTGTCAGACTTCTGGCATTCCTAGGAGCAGCGTCGAGTCCTGCTTCGCATCGTCGCAGCCACTTTCTGAACGCAGCCTTCTTGGCTTCCAATCCCTCTTCGAACGGAGCGGCGAGCGGTCCTGCGCTGGCTGAACTCTGTGTAGTAGTGGCAAGCAGAGACTCAGACAGAGCCGGTCCGTTTCCAGAGGACTCGTTGCGGGAGGGCAGAACGTAGTCGTATGCAAGCAGGTAGAGCGCGGCCAAACCTGCACTGTCTTGGCCTGGATTGGGATGCCCGATCTTCACGCGACCCCACTGCTGCAGATCACCCAGCGTTGAGTGCTCGTCGTCTGGTAGGAGACTCTCTCTCCCTCCTCGGCCCAGTGGTCCTCCTGGCGGATTCCCGAGCGCGTTTGCGGGCAGTAGCTTGCCGTACCAATCAGCCCAGCGCCCTGGCACCATGTCTTCGATGTGCGGCTCGGTTGTGAGCGGCTCTTTGGGAATCAGCGCGCACAGCGAGCGCGACCACTGCCCATCAGGACTCGGTTCTCCCGAGAGAAGCTTCGTCAACATGCGCAGCCGGTCCTGCCACATCATCACCACAATCGGCGACTGAACCAGATCCGTTCGGTCGGTAAAGCCTATCGGAGGTTCGGTCGGGAACTGCTTTGTGTAATGCTCGAAGTAGCGGAGTCCGAACTCGTCGTTCGGTGCCCAAATGGTTGGCTTCACCCGCTGCGTTGCGATCGCATGTGTCGCTTCAATGTCAGAAAGCGCAGTGAGCTTCACTTGGATGTTTGGACAGAGATACGAAAATCGCTCAGCCGCAAGATCGATCCAATCGCGAATCTCATCGCTGTGAACCATCTCGATGGTGGTTGCTCGACCGTCGCGACCGGGCAGTCCGCAGATCTCCTGGCGAGCACGCGTAGTCAGGTGCTCGTCAAGCAGTTGCGCCCGATCCGGCTGGTTGTTCGCAAAGTTTCCACCGTACCAAACAAAGATCCCTACCGCGCCGACCACGGCACCAGCGCATAGCATGCCAAAGAATTGCGAGACGACGGACGATCCCTCCGCTGGCTGCGGCGGAAGAGAAACAGCGGATGACATGCCCTGCATCGTAGAAGCATTGTCCGTGCACCGGCAAGCTTTCTGAATCGTCATAGACGATTCTTGAAACGGGGAGTGGTCCTTCAGGGCGGATGCAGCAATTCCAGTCTGCCAATGTACCTGCTCAATGGGTTGACACGGACAGATCCCGTCGTCGACGGCTAACTGGGCTCTATTCCTAATCATCGAACGGAATGGAACAGATTCGGTCGCTAGTTGATTATTCGTGGTGGCGCTCTGGGGAGATGATCCATTGCCGAACCGACCGGTAGGCCGTGGTCACTTCCGTTATCGTTCGTAGCGGACTTGAGATTCCGAACGAGGAGCGGATGGAACGGAAACGCATCCCACCTGCTTGCCCATCGAACCGTTGCGTTCGCGTTGAATGGGCTGTGAGTCACTCCCA
>CALLYL010000173.1 GCA_937859535.1 uncultured Myxococcales bacterium | reverse complement strand
AATTCGTCCGCTTCGTCGGGCGCGGGCTTACACGCTGTCTGCCCTGTCCCTTCTCACGTTTGTTTCTGGGCCGGCCTCTCTCGGGAGCGCACTTGCGCAGTCGGCCCCGGTTCAACCTGCTGCCCCACCACCTGCTGCCGCTGCGAGCGGTGCTCCCGTGACGCTGACACCAGTGGCCAAGGGCAAACCGGTGGGTAAGCCGGTCGCTAAGGTTCCCATCGCCAAGACGGTGACCGGTCCCAAGGCGCTGGTGGCCCCCCCCAAGAGCCCGGTGCTTAGCAAAGCCGAAGCCTATCAGCGAGCCGCACCAGCGACGGTGTTCTTGATTGCCAAAGATGGCAACCGCTTTAACACCGCACTTGGGGTTGTGGTCAAGCCAAACGGCGTCGTGGTCAGCGATTCACGATTGGTCTCGGGCGTGGAGAAGGGCCAAGTCTACGCCTTTCTGTATGACCCTTCGTATGCTGGCGACGAAGATCCGCTGATTTTTCTGCGTGCCAACCAGGCCAAAGCGCTGCCGGTGCAGGTCGTGCGTATGGATGCGCCGAATCACTTGCTGATGCTACAGCTTCCCGAACCACCGCCGAAGCAGCCGTACAAGTCGCTCGATCTGTTTGACATGAAGTCGGCAACCACCGTTGGTGTCGATGTCATTGGACTCCGCACGCACGGCCGACAGACGCTGGCGATGATGACGGGAACCATCATGTCGGTGCGGCCTGGGGCCATCGAGACAGACCCGCCGCTGACGCTCGATCACACGGGAGGCCCGCTGCTTTCGGCAAATGGACGACTACTCGGGATCGTGACGTTTGCGGACAAGTCCGTGGATGTCGCAGGAGTCGCCCGTCCCGTCGAGTTGTTGCACAGCCTGTTTACGGGCATGGCCGGTAGCGCGATGGCAGCGCCGACCAATACCAGTGCAGAGCCCGCCGCCGAGTCGCGCAACAGCGTGGAGGCGGTTCGCATTGCACTCGGCAATGCACTTGCCCAGAAGATGGACAAGCGACCGGCGCTGATTTTGCACAGTGAGTTCATTCACTCGATGGCTCTGCGCGGACGGGTGCCACTTCGTGACTTCGAGTCTGCGGAGTTTGTAAATACTCTGATCGCGTCGCTCATCAAAGACAGTCCAGCCAAAGCCAAGGTCGTCGCCGAGCTGTTTCCTCTGCTCATTACCGATAAGAAGGGCCGCGCATTCCGTCGGGATGGTACGAAGTACGTGATGGTTCCGACGAGTGACTTTGGCGTGGTGACCATCGATGACGCCAACGGTATGTTGTTTGCGACGGACAACAAGCGGCACCTTATCTACTACGATGCCGAGGGCAAGAGCTGGCGTCCGACGCACCTTTCGCCGGTCATGCAAGTGGCGGTGACGGGTGGAACGGCCTACACGATTCTCGAAGACGGTCGCTTGATGACATCGAGCTTCGACGGCAAGGACTCGCTGCAGTTGTGGCCGCGTCTACTCAAGGGTGGCAACCTGGCTGCGTCGCAGGGAGTGATGTACCTGTTCGATAACGACAAAATCTATCGCTATCGCAAAGGTACCTGGGACAACAAGCTCAAGCCGATTGCGTTTTCGATGCAGCAGCTGGTGGTGCGTGGGGAGGGGTACTATGGACTCGACCTCAACGGACGAGTGTTTTCGTCGGTGGCACAGCGCTACATCGATCGCGACGCCAACATCTATAAGCTGTGGCCGATCGGGCGCGACCTAATGGTCATCACCAAAGACAACCTGCGCTTCTATTACTCCGTCGAGGAGGATCAGTGGCGACCTTGGACCCAGTGGTAAGAAAAGAAGCACTACCTCACGTCGTCATCATCGGGGGGGGCTTTGGCGGACTGACTGCGGCCAAAGAGCTCGATGGGGCACGGGTTCGGATCACATTGGTCGACCGTCTCAACCATCACCTGTTTCAACCTCTGCTGTATCAGGTCGCAATGGCGGGGCTGTCCCCGGCCGACATCGCGGCACCGATTCGATCGGTGGTTCGATTTCAGCCAAACGTGAGTGTACTACTCGCGGAAGTTCAGGACATCGGCGTCGCAGATCGCGTCGTCAAGCTCGATCGAGGGGAACTCCACTACGACTATTTGATCGTCGCTGCTGGAGCACAGAATCACTATTTTGGGCACGATGACTGGGCCAAGCATGCCGTCGGTCTCAAGGACATTGATGATGCAGTCGAGGTACGCCGCCGAGTCTTGTTAGCCTTTGAGGCCGCCGAGCGAACCACGGATCCCATCGAGCGGGAGCGGCTCCTCACCTTCGTTGTCGTTGGTGGTGGTCCGACGGGCGTCGAACTGGCCGGTGCACTCGGAGAGCTGTCGCGTCACGTCTTGGCACGCGATTTTCGCAACATCGACCCGGCGCACTCCAAGATCATTCTGATCGAAGGTGGGCCGCGAATCTTGAGTTCGTTCCCTGAGCACCTGGCGATGCGGGCCGTGATTGATCTGGGCCAGCTTGGCGTCGAGGTTCGGGCCGGACTGCGAGTGACGCGAATCGATGGGCGAGGCGTCGAGGCCAGCGGCAAGCAAATCCCGACAGCGACGGTGTTATGGGCCGCCGGTGTGCGCGGCTCGCCGCTCGCAGCCAGGCTCGGTGGCGAAGTGGATCGGCAAGGTCGTGTGGTTGTGAATCCCGATCTTTCCGTGGGTGGTCACCGTGAGGTGTTTGCCATCGGTGATATGGCAGCGTTTTTGCACCAAGACGGCAAACCCCTGCCAGGTGTCAGTCCCGTCGCCATTCAGCAGGCCCGCCAGGTCGTGCACAACCTGTTGGCCGACCTGGATGGGCAGCCCCGTTCGTCCTTTGTGTACCTAGACAAAGGCAGCATGGCCACCATCGGTCGCGCTGCTGCGATTGCTCACATTGGTCGGCTACAGATCGGTGGCTTTCTGGCGTGGATGATGTGGCTGCTTGTCCACATCTTCTTCCTGATCACATTTCGCAATCGCGTCGCGGTGCTGTTTAACTGGGCATACCAGTATTTCACCTATAAACGCGGCGCACGGCTCATCACCGGACATCGGCTCAAGGCTGGTGCCGAATCCGATGTCGCCATATCGGCTCTCCCTCGCAGCGCGCTTACTTCGACGGTTGTGACTGGCGTATCGTCGCCAGCGGCACCCGCAGCACCGTCGGAAACGGCTCCACTTCCGTCCCCTCGCTCAGCCTAATCACCAGCTCTTGTCCTGTGGTTCGACCGAGCGGCCACAGCGGTACTCGCAGTTCCTGCGCAAGCAATCGCGCATCAGCCTGACGGTCCGCACGAATCCCTAATAGGTGATGATGACCTGATTCGCTCAGCAGTCGCAGTCCCGTTGGATCCGCACCGCAGAGCGCCATCGGAAGCACCACGGTACAGCCCACCTCGGGTGGACCCAAACAGCCGTGCGCAAGCCCGCTGAGTAGGTTCAGGGTTTGCAGAGACAGGTGACTGATGATGAACTCGCGGGCCACCAAATCGGTCAGCGCTGCATCAAGCGCGTCATGGCGATGAGTGGGTTCTCCCAACACCGCCAGTAGCAGCCCTGGCCGTGCAAAGTACGGGCTGGTCAGCGACGAAAACGAAGCGCTCTGCAGGTGCTCAAGGACATCCACTAGGTCATCGTAGGCTCGCTTTTGCCTAGAGCCCAAGCCATAAATGGGTGTCATGCGGAAGGAACGAAATGGCTGAGCCGCTGCTTTCGGTAAAGGGTCTGCGAGTCGATTACGAGGACATCACCGCCGTCGATGATGTCTCGTTCGAAGTCGAGGCCGGAATGGTCTATGGGCTGATCGGTCCAAACGGCGCGGGCAAGACCTCGATCATTCGGGTGATTGCCACGCTGCTTCAGCCGACCTACGGTCAGGTGCGTGTCTGTGATGTCGACCTGCTGACCGATCCGTTGCGGGCGCTGCATCACATCGGCTTTATGCCCGATATGCCGCCCCTTTATGATGACCTCTACGTTGAGGAATTCTTGGAACTGTTTGCTTCGGCGTACGGACTCGATGCGGGGGCCAGGAAGCGTCGTGTCGATGAGCTGCTCGACAAAGTGCAGTTGGTCGACAAGCGCCGGACTCCCGCTGGTGAGCTGTCGCGAGGAATGAAACAGCGGCTATTTTTGGCCAAGACACTCCTACATGATCCGAAGGTTCTCCTCCTCGATGAGCCTGCGTCGGGACTTGATCCACGGGCGCGACTCGATCTGCGTGATGTCATCGTCGAGTTGGGTCGGGCGGGCAAAGCGGTGGTGGTGTCGAGCCACATTCTTGCCGAGATGGCCGACTTCTGTAATAGCGTTGGCATCATGGAGCGGGGCAAGATGCTTCTGTCGGGGCGCATCGACGAGATCCTGAAGCAGATTCGGCCAGGACTGTTGCTGCGGGTGCGACTCTTAGCCCCTGATGATCGCATTGGTGCGGCGATCGGCGGCTTCTCGGGCACAAGTGAGGTGGAGGTCGACGGCTGCCATGCCACCTTTAAGCTCAGCGGTGACGGTGAAGCCTCGGCATCATTACTGCGGGAACTGATCCAAAAGGAATTCCGCGTTGCGGAGTACCGCGAGATGACCTCGAACTTGCAGGACATCTTCTTGCAAGTCTCGACTGGGAGGGTGTCATGAGTGAACCCATCGTACGGGTTTTCAACAATCCCATTTTGATTGCCCAAGCACGGCGTCGACTCCGACCGGCCCAGCTTGTGTCCTCGGCTGTGATCTGCGGACTGCTCGGAATCTGTGGCGTCCTTCTGTCGATGGTCGCCAAAGACCGCCAGGACGGCTTTTCCTCCTTGGAGTACGCCCTGCTGGCCGGAGTGGGCCTGGTTCTGCTGCTACGTGGCAGCAATCGCGTCGCCGAAGCCGTCCGTGAGGAGCGTGAGAGTGGGCTGCTCGATTTTCACCGCGCCACCCCAACCACACCATGGACTGATGGCCTCGGTTATCTGCTCGGTTGTCCGGCCCGTGAGTATTTGATTGCAGGCATCTTGGCGGCCTTTGCGCTCGCCTGTGCTCCGATGTCGAAGTTCGGTCTACCGGCGATTGCTGGCTCGCTGCTGGTTTTGACGGTGAATGCCCTGCTCTATCACTGCTTTGCCTTGTGGGTTGGGCTGTCGGTCGCTCATCGGAGAGGCGCTTCAGGCATCGTCATCGGCACCCAGCCGACGCCAGGCTTCGGAGATCGCCAGGATCGTGCGGCGGTCGTCGGGCAGGACGTGCAGCACCTGCTTCAGGTGGTCCCGTGCGGCTTCATTGCG
>CALLYL010000172.1 GCA_937859535.1 uncultured Myxococcales bacterium | reverse complement strand
CGTTGGGGAGTGAACAAACCGATCCTCACCGGACACCTTGCGGAGGGCTCCGCGCTGCGGTTTGTCCACCTACTTGGCATCGTGGGGCTGCTCGCATACGGTGCCGTGTTGGTACTTGCCTGGCCACTGCCGACCTTCTTTTGGGCAACCATGACGGTGACCATGTTCATCGCTCTGAATTACTCCTATGGACTCAAGCTGAGCTATGTCGGAGCCGGAGAGTTGGTGATCTTTCTCGGCGGGGCCGGCACGGTGCTGATCCCCTATGCGCTAGTGGCCAAGAGCGCGCCCTCTTCTCTGGTGTTTTGCTCTGTCCTGGTCGGGTTGTGGCACTCCCAGGTGGTGATGTGTTCGAACACCAAGGATGCTGCGGGCGACCGCGCAACCGGTCGCATGACCATCGCCGCACGAACCACGCAGCGAGGAAACCAAATCTACATCGCCGCAGTATTTATGCTGGTGTGGATCTGCACGCTAGCGACTCTGCTCAGCCACACCATTGCGTCCCGCTACGTGTTCGCGCTCGCGCCAGTATGGATGCTTCAGGGGTATCAGTTGTGGCTGGGTCTGCACCGACACGACTGGCTGGGGGCTCGTCTGGTTGGATTTCGGGTTCTCCGGTTAGGAATCTGCGCCCTGACTTTGATAAACCTGACGTTCCTGTTGACCTAGGCTTCGCGATTCCTACTGCGCAAGTCCGTCCACTAGCCAACAGTGTGCTTCCGCTTCCAAATGATGCCATCCACAATGTAGTGATGAACCGTCAGGCTCAGCGAGAGCAGGATCGCGGTTGGAATCGCGCTACGCTGGAGCAGCGCATCCACTCCAGCCCCTAGGCGCAGCACCAGATAGTAGGCCGGCGTCGCAATGGCCAGGCAGGTCACAAAATACAACGTAGCGCGACGATAGCCGGGTTGTGATAGCCAGGACAGAGTCCGGGTTTGAGGGACGACTCCCGCCGCAAAACGACGACGGTTGTACAGCCACACAAAGGCCAGGTACTGCACGTTGTGCCACACGTTCACCAGCAACCATCCCGAGTTGATGTTGTCGATGAGCACGTAGCCGCCCAAGTAAATCCCACCATGCGACAGCATATACAGCGTGTGACCCCAGGAAAGCTGACCACGACGAAAGGCCAGCACACGCGTGTACGCAAAATGGAGCCACAGCACGACGCTCGCGAATCCGACGGACAGGGCAACCGATTCCGAGACCTGAGGAAGCCACAGCGGCTGGTAGAGAAACTCTTCCGGTTGCTGCGCACAGCGATGCAAAAATCCCCACAACGGCACGGACCACAGCGTCACTTCCGAAAGCCACACAGAGTCCCAAGGGAGTCCGCCAGCGCGATGACGATACTGCTGCGCAATGCCCCAGCTTTGACGGACCGTGTGGAAAAACTGACCGAAGAAATACAGAACATACAGTCCGGTCAGACCCGACAGTCGACTGACCGCAAGCAGCGCCCCAAAAACCACTGGCGGCAGAAACAGAATCAACGGGCGGTGGCGCGTCCGGTCCTCGGGACTCCCTGCCAACTTGGTGTACGTCGCAATCAGATGATCGTATCCAAACAGCCAGGTATGGGCAGTCAACATCGGCAGAAACAGAATCGGCCACAGCACGGTCGCCCCCGACATCAGCGTGGCAAGGACTGCGATTCCAAAGATGAAGCTCAGATCGAACAGCCGATCTTTGAGCCACACCGAAGGGGCACCTGGCCCGGTGACAGAACTCGCGGCGCGCATCGAGTGCTACGTCACCACGGGTACCAGCGGACGCTTACTTGGGACACGGGCACACTCCTTGTGATCGCCAACCGGCACACAATCAATGTTCTCGGAGGAGTGATCGCAGTCGCTGCTGGTCTTACAGCGATCGCCCACCTGGGCTTTGTTCGGGTCCGGTGGCGGCCGCTTTGCCTGGGATGCGCTTCGAGACGGCTTCGGTGGTGCCTCATCGGCACGGGCAGACGATAGGCGCATGCTCGAACCACAGTAGGCTCCGAGTAGCAGCGCACCGGTACAGAGCATCGCAACGAGCGAGGGACGAGTGGTCATAAGAACTCCTTGTGAGCGGAACTTGCCTGATTCTCACCGCGACAGTCGCTCCTCGCTGCAAAAAAATCACGGGACCGCCAAACCACTCGGAAACGCTCATGGTTTTCGGCCAAAGGAGCCCATGTACGCAATAAACGCATTTTGCTTACATATTTATTGATCTTCGCCTGGTGGTCGTGTGACATATGAGGTACTGAAAATACGGTTTTGGACTGCCGAGCCATTGCCAACAGAAAAAACGTGCCGTCTTCGGAACGCGTCCTCGGCAACGCACAGAGAAGTGAAGAGAAATGATCATGCGGAAGACAAACAGGAGTGTCGCGCTGGCCCTGTCACTATCGGCAGGACCGCTTCTTCTCGGGGCTTGCAATGAAGGGCCAAGTGGTTCAGGAAGCGGTGCAGCAGCGGGAAGCAGCCTCGGGGAACTACTCAAGGCGCGTGGTCTGAGCGAAGCCGATGCGGTTGCTGCACTCAAGACGTACACGCCCACCGGCAAGAAGGACGAGTACCTGCTGTTTGCATCGGGAGGACACGGCGGCAACCTCATTGTCATCGGCGTCCCGAGCATGAGAATCCTCAAGTACGTCGGCGTCTTCACACCCGAACCGTGGCAAGGCTATGGCTTTGATGATGGCAGCAAAGCCGTACTAAAAGGGGGCCAGCGGAACGGGAAAGACATCACCTGGGGTGACATGCATCATCCGGCGCTCAGTGAAACAGCAGGCGACTACGATGGTCAGTTCATCTTTGTGAACGACAAGGCCAGCCCACGGGTTGCGGTGGTCAATCTCAAGGACTTCACGACCGTACAGATCGTGACCAGCAACGTCCTGCAGAGCGAGCACGGCGCGACCTTTGTGACACCCAACACCGACTACGTGATCGAGGGCAGTCAGTATCCCGCGCCGCTTGGTGGGAAGTACGCCGACATCGACAAGTTCAATGATGAGTATCGCGGTGCCGGTGTGTTCTGGAAGTTCGATCGTCAAAAAGGGCGCATCGATCGGGAGCAGTCGTTTGCGGTGGAATTCCCACCGTACATGCAGGATCTGGCGGACGCTGGAAAGCTCGCCTCAGATGGCTGGGCATTCTTCAACTCGATCAATACCGAGCGCGCCACCGGCGGCAACATGGAAGGCAAGCCTTCTTTGGAATCGGGCGCATCGCAGAGCGATATGGACTATCTCCACGTCGTAAACTGGAAGAAAGCAGAGGAAGTCTTCAAGGCCGGCAAGGCCGAACAGATTGGCGATATGAAGGTAATTCGCCTGCAAACCGCCATCGAGGAAGGCATTCTCTACTTCATCCCAGAGCCCAAGAGTCCGCACGGCGTGGACGTCACACCCGATGGCAAAGAGATCGTGGTCGGTGGCAAGCTCGACACCCACACCACCATCTACAGCATCGACAAGATCAAGCAGCTTATCGCCGACAAGAAGTTTCAGGGCAAAGACCCGTACGGAGTCCCGATTCTGCCCTTCCAAGACTCGATCAGGGGTCAGTGCGAGATCGGACTGGGACCGCTACACACGCAGTTTGATGGTCAGGGGAATGCCTATACCTCGGTCTTCATCGAATCCAAAGTCGCCAAGTGGTC
>CALLYL010000171.1 GCA_937859535.1 uncultured Myxococcales bacterium | reverse complement strand
CCTGACTGCGATCAGGCAATCTCACATTGATCGAGTCATCGTTCAACGGATCGGTGAACTGCTGCGCCGCGTGCTGACACCGCTCGGATTTGCGGATCAGGCCGCACAGATTGTGGCAGCGGATCGCGCCGGGCACCCTGTCATCTTGACCATTCGCTCGGCGGCAGCAGAGCTATATGCGCTGCCATGGGAGCTACTGACAGAAAAAGGCTCTGGTCACCACTTGGGAGGCCTACCCAACGTACTCCTTCGCTATGAGTGGCCTCAAACCCACACCACGCCAGAGACTCCCAAGCCACGCACTGCAACAGGTCGCATTCTGTTCGCATGGTCCGCTGCCGGGGGGGCCGTTCCGGCCAGCGAGCAGGCGCAGGCGATCCGCGAAGCCTGCAAGACGGGTTGTGTCTCTTTTGATAGCGCTCGAGATGTTCTGGCTCATGCATCCTGCCAAACACTGAGCACAGCATTAGAAAAGGCCCGTGCGCAAAATCAGCCGATCGCGATCCTTCATCTGCTCTGTCATGGTGGACAAACCGGCAGTACGTTCGGTCTGGCTCTGGGCGGGGAAGAGCCGGGTGAGTCCGTAGTGGTTGATGCGGGAACCTTGCGCCAGCTCTTGTCACCGTTTGCCGACATGGTCCGACTTGTTGTGCTTTCTGCCTGTGATTCCGGAAATTCCGGAGCGCTTGGGAATCAACTTGGGAGTGTCGCGCAAGCGCTGCATCGGGCTGGCTTTGCCTCTGTGATTGCCTCTAGAAACCCGCTGGCCGTTACCGCCTCCATCAAGTTGACCGAGACGCTATATGACGCTCTGCTGACCCAGACGCAGTCTCTTGAACAAGCACTCCGTTCGGTGCGAAATCGACTCCTTCGTGATCCATCGCAACTCGACTGGGCCAGCATACAGCTCTACGCACGCAGCGAGGATGGCGTGGATAGCCGACCGATTCTGTTTCGACCGTATCGCGGTCTGCTGGCCTTTCAATCACAGCACAATCGCTTCTTCTTTGGACGTGACCGAGAGATTGAACAAATCAAAAATGCGCTGTCCGATCTGGGAAGTGCTCAGCGACCTCGGTTCTTGATCGTTGCGGGGACATCCGGTAGCGGAAAATCCTCGGTAGTACTGGCGGGTGCAGTTCCGCAACTGGTGACAGCGTCGAATGGAAACCTAAAACCGGTCATCCTGAAGCCCGGCAGTGAGCCAGTCCTAGCCCTGGATAAGGCACTCGCCACCGCAGTCCCAGCGAACGGAGAGTTGCTGCTAGTCATTGATCAACTCGAAGAAATCTTCACGCATGTCAGTAGTCCCGCAGTACGCACAGAATTTGTGCGACGACTGTGGACGCTCGCACAGCAACCCACGGTCCAGATCATTGCAACACTGCGCGTCGACTTCATCGGTGAGTGCGGTGGGATTGTGTTAGAGGACGGAGCCAAGGGTCTCCGACTCGACAATGTGGCTTATGATGAGGCGCATCGCGTGTTCATCGCACAGCTTGGTATCGAGCAGATTCGCGCCACCATCGAAGGACCAGCACACAAGGTGGGTCTGGTGCTGGAAGCAGGACTGACCAACCGAATGGTCGAGGCGGTCGGAGCCGAGCCCGGCGCACTGCCACTTTTGCAACATACTTTGGATCTTTTGTGGTTACGCAGAGACGGTCGTGCGCTGACTCAGTCAAGCTACGATGAGATCGGGCAGCTTGCCGGTGCCCTGTCTCAACATGCGGACGCACTCATCGTGAAGATGGACGAAGTAGCGCAGCAAACCGTCCGCAATCTGCTGGTCCGACTGGTCCACTTGGGGGATGGGGTCACACGAGCAACCCGTCAACGCGTACCGATCGGAAGGCTACGTCCTACCAGCAAAGATGCACAACAGCGGTTTGCAAAAATACTCACAGAGCTAGAGAATGCACGACTGCTGGTCCGATCTGGAGAGCCCGATCAGCAGAGCGTTGAAGTCGCCCACGAAGCGCTGATCCGGAGCTGGCCACGCTTTGCGGAGTGGTTGCAAAGAGATCGACAGATGCTCGCAGAACTGGAAAAGCTCGAGGTTCTGCTCAATCAATGGCAGCAGCATCGCGCACTCCTGACCGGTGAGCAACTGCGGTTCGCGGAACGCCTCACTCAAGACTATCCCGAGCATGTTCCTGATGAAGCGAAGACTCTGCTCGCGAGCAGCAAGAAGGAAGAGCGCAGGACAAAGTCGATCAAGTGGAGTGTACTGCTGTTGCTCCTTTCGGGAGCAGTCTTCTATCTCGGGGAAACTCTGATCGAGCGATTCACCACCGACCGCACCGACCAGGCGCGCAAGCAACTGGCGGGACTAATCAATAGGGCCAGCAATAACCCCACAACCGCAGAGATGCTGGGCACTCTGGCCCGCTTGCGAATGGAGCTTGAGCTACGTCCCGATCTAGCACTCGATCTAAACTTCCGGGCGCGTGAACTTGAGCCGCATAACCCACGCCTCTTGGTCGATCAGGCGGAGTATCTGCTCGCCTCCGGTCGGTTCGCAGAAGTGAGCGCGCCCGCCCAGAGCGCACTGCAATCTAACTCTGGCCTGCTCCTGTTGCGCTTGCACAGCGCAGTCGTGGCATGGAGTGCCGCTCGCTTTTTGCTTCAAGCGCAAGAGCAAGCGCAGTGGGGCGATCGACTTCAGGCTGAGTATGACAAGCTCCCCGATGGAACCGAGTTGATCGGTTTGGCGGGAACCTCGCAAGTCCTGCTCAAGGCGCAGCATCAACTGCGAGCAACCCTGCCACTCACTGACGTTCTGGAGGTACACGCCTTGCTGCGGGGTGTGAAGTCCGATGCCAGAGGCAAGGCGCTCGCCAAACGGCTGCGCACCAGCTTGAATTGGAGCATCCCGTAGCGACCAAACATGTCGTAAAGTCTGTGCATGCACGATGCTATTTTCCTTCCCATTCAGCATGCCCAACGGGTGGCGGGAATCCTGCCCGACCTGTACTGGATCTCCTCTCTCACCGATGACGACCTGCGTTGCTGCTGGGAATTCCGTAGGAACTTTATGGGGCTTAAACCGCACATCGATCCCAAGCAAGACTGGGAAAAGTATCGAAGGTGGGTGCGGACAGCGGACCTCGCATGGCTTCCGGTGGATCGGAAAAGAGCGCTGCGTTCGACGTTCTTCTACAAAGTTGAAACGGTGGAGCACGAACAGAAGCGATGTGTTCTGATTTGGCCAGAGTATTCCTACACCAGACCCGATTCGAGAAAGAGCGCCGGGATCGGTATTGGCTTTGTCGCCTCGCTCCTGCTCGCTGCAGTACGCGCCCCTTTAGCACCGCAGTACATCGTGGGCACCGGCTATGTCCCCAGTTACCTGGCACTATGTCATGCGTTCGATTCCGTATTTCTATCCGAAGATCCCGCGATGACGGAATGGGAGCGGAGTCTGTATCGCTCTCTTGTGCAGGCCACGCCTGGCTATGACCGAACCACCGGAGTGGTTGAGATGGGAACCATTCCCATCCATCCGAGAACCACACCACCGAGCGATCCTACTCTGCATCACGCATGGTGTCGCTACCTCGCACAGAATCCGCACTGGACCAATGGCTACACCTGCATGCTATTCGCCCGTGTGACCGGTCGAGTGTTGATTGCCACCGCGCAACGCCTTGCAGCACG
>CALLYL010000170.1 GCA_937859535.1 uncultured Myxococcales bacterium | reverse complement strand
GGACGACGGGCAGCCGACGCACGCCCTGAAGATTCAGCAGTGCAAGCGGCTCCTTGAGCAGAATGGCCGACAGCGTGCGGGTATCATTTTCGAGCTGAACATCCTTGTCCACGATTGAGCGGGACAGAATGTCTACGAGTCGGCGAACTCGTCCGCGCAGTTCGGCGCGGGGAATTTTGTGCAGAGTTACTACAGCCGGCTCATCGCGCCGCACGGCAACCGTCACCACTTCATTTCCAGTCACGAAGTAATCAAGAAGGACAGTGTCGACCGGAAGCGCCGTCTTGATGGCCGACAGCTCCGTAGACTGCTCGGAGCTGGGCGCATCGAAGCGCTGCTGCGCTCTGCGTTCCTCATAGGTGCGCTGTAGCTCCGCGAGCGCTCGTTCATGCTCCGTGCAGTCGGGCGTGGCCGACCTTCCACTGCGACAGTGGAGCGCGGTGATGCTCTCGACTCGAAGCCGGACGCTCTGTGCCACGGCCTTGAGTTCTCGCACCGCAGGGTCGTCGCCAGCCAGCATCAGTGCCTGCATGGCTCGCGCCTTGCCTTTCTCCATGTAGCGCAATGCATCTTCAGGCTGATTGGCCTGTGCCGCTATGCTCACCGCAGCTTGATATACTCCGGTCGCATCCCAACTGTCGAGAAACCCGTCTTGTAGCAGCGGATCAAATATTTTTGCGCGCCGTCCTTCGAGCTGCTTAATCATTAAGCTCGTCAGGTGCAGCGCTTGCTTGTGATCGCCGAGCTTGCTGCGGGTCTCAGCAAGGAGCATGGTGTGATTCCAGGGCTCGCTTGACTCAGCGATCCACCGAGCATCCGGTTCTTTGCCTAGAACGTCCAGTAGTTTGTCCGCCTGGATGAAGTCCTGCGCCATAATATGAAGTCTCGTCTGGAGTACAAAATCGTGCGTGAGCTTGGTGCAGAATATTTGCCTCAGCGAAGTAGGATTCTGAGCACTCTGGCAGTCCTTGAGATCCTTCGACCGCACGTCCACATTGAGCGTCTTTAGCATCTCCTTTGCGACATCTAACTCCTGGCGAATGATCTTGACGCTCGCCAAGGCTACCCGCCGAATCTCGCTGGCCGGAATTTTAGCTGCGGCTTCGGCAGCACGAACGCGGCTTTGCGGCGGCATATCTGGATCGCGCTCGATCGCATCATTATCGTCCTGTGTCGCGACAAAGAACCGCCAAGATGGAAGGAGTGCCAGATTTGCCACGGCAGCCATTGTGCTGAACTTTCGATCCGTAGCATTGCACTCTATGGCAGCGTTCTTGAGCCCCCGACATTTAAGAAGCTGATGGAGAGCTTCCTCGGTCTGCGGATATATGCGGCGTAGGTCGGTGTAGTCTTCCCTCGTGATATCGAGCTGCCCGATCTGCCAACGGATGTCCGCACGGAGTCGCAGTTTGCTGCCGAGGTTGCCAGGCTGTTCGCATGCGTCCTCTATGAGCGCATCTGCGCGCTGGAGCTCAGCAATGGCCGCAGAGTGCGCATTGGAGGCCTTCAGCACCTCCACTAGACGCAGGATGCTATGAGTGCCCTCGAAACTCCAACCGGCGCTTCGATATGATGCATCGGAGAGTCGCAGCAGAAGCTCAGCCTCTGCCGACTCGGCCCGATTCACAAGTCGGTTGAGTCCGATCGCAGCGAAGAGACGAGCCTGGCCACCAATGAGCCCCGTCTCCTCCTCTGCACTGGCCAGCCGCAGCAGCTCGTCGAGAGCCTGCTTCGCACGCAGATTCTGTCCATCCAGCGCATGGACGATGATCCGCAGCGTGCCGCTTGCAAAGAGGAGCCGCAGATCTCCCGCCTGCTCGGCGGCGCGCTGCGCTCGCCGTACCGCGTGCTCAAGGGCTGTCGCTTCCATCTTTCGTTTGGGATGAGAAGGCGCGCCGTCTAACAGCGCATGCAAGAGCTCGTCTGCGGCACGAACATACTGCACGCGGGCCGAACCGCGGTGAAGCCCAGCATCAGTAAAAAATTTCTCCGCAGAATCGAGAAAAAGGAGTCCAAGGTTGCGGCGCGCAGTGGTGCGCCAGGTTCGTAGCCGACGGTCATCGAGCCAGGAGTGGTTGTCGGTCTGGAATGCGCCAATGGCGCGAGAGGGAGCGTGCAGTATGTAGCCTAGCTCATCTGGAGTGGATCCGGGAAAGAGCTCGGCTTCTGCACAGCTCAGAGCCGCTTGGGCGCGTAAGGTCGTCTCAGCCGGGTCGTTCTTGCCGGGCATCGCGAAGAGCCTATCGCAGGTCGCCCAAGCGGACAAATCAGCGCGATCCCGGATGTACGCACCGACATGCTTTTCGAGGTGCGTTGGCCACTCCTCGCGTACGGCGGCGGCACCAGACTCTGAATGGGTGGGGCTAAGCGGACGTGCTCGGTTGGCCATCGGTGTGAGCAGGCGCACGCGCATCCCCATCGCCCGCTCTGCGGTCATCGTCTTGTGGCTCATCCGCGTCGACACTTCAAAGTCGACAGATTGGGCCAGATCCTCCACCTGCACCTTTGCGAAATTGGGCACAGTCGACAGTTCTCGCTGCCAATCGCTCGTGCTCAGAATGGCAGCCACGGACGCACGCATAAAGGAGAGGTATAGCCAGCCCGACAGTCCGAACCCCTCTTCACGCTGCGGTACATCGTTGGGCAAGTTGCGCAGCAATGCGTCGCGCGCCTCGCGGTATTTCGTCCGGAATGCGACTCCGGCGATATCTGCATCCTGACCGAGACAGGCTGCATCGTCGTTAATGACCTCCAACGCCACGCCAGGAGTGGAAAAGTGATCGATTTGCAGCCAGCGTCGCTCCGCAAGCAAGCGAACATTGAGCAGTGCATCCTCGACAGCGAGTTGATGCTGACTCGACTCAGCCTGCTCTAACGCGAGACGGGCAGACTTGAATGCGCCCCGCAAGCGATGTAACCGGGCAATCAGGATGTAGGCGTGGGGCCGAAGAACATCTCTCGCTGTGGCAAGAAACCGCTCTGCGCTTCGCAGTGCCGGCAGAAGGTCCTGGCGGTACTCCTGAGAGAATAGGTCCGACTCTTGTAGTGACGCCTCGATCTGCGGATCGAACGGAGGAACGGCCGATGCGGCGAATGCCGAGCGCGACAGACAGTTGCTCAACATCAGGAGAAGCAGAAGCGCTCTTGTCCTGAAAAAGCCACATAAGCGTATCATGTGGTCAATCTACTTGAGTGTATTCGTGCGATTCAAGCCGTAAGATATCGAAACGGGACTCTTCCCGGAATTCTACTCGACCCGCGCTGAAGCGTACTCAGCAGAAACAGCTCGACACTGCACGGATCTTGTAGGTAAGATACCTATGTACCATTGTTGCTCTAAGGATTGGGGCTTCTTTGGCCGGTAGTTTCATGGCAGGAACAATCCCAAGCGATCCCACGGCGACCCCTGTTAGCACCGGGGAGATAGTCGATGGGCGCTACCTCATCCTCAATGCGCTAGGAAGCGGCACGTTCGGCGAGGTGTTCGCTGCGCAGGACGTGCATGAGAGTTGGCATCAGGTCGCCATCAAACTCCTGCGTGCAGAGCATCAAACGCTCAAGGCATGTCGACGATTCGAGCGCGAGGCGACGCTCCTACAGACGATCAAGCACCGCAACATTGTCTCGGTGTACGGACGCGGCGTCTTCCGCGGCCGTCCCTACTTCGTGATGGAGCGCGTAGAAGGTCGTCCGCTCGGCCAGGTTCTTGATGAACACCGCAGTGCGTCTAGACACCTGACGATGGACTCTGTGCGCGACCTCTTCCTTCAACTCTGCGCCGGAGTGGGGGCCGCTCATCGTCTCTCCTCAGCGCTCGGCTCGCCCGAGGCACCAAGGTCGATTGCCCACTGCGATTTGAAACCCGCCAACATCATGCTCTCCGAACGCGGTGGGAATAGCTATGCACTGACCATCCTCGACTTCGGCATCGCGCGCATCTTCACGGATGCTAAGGGCCCAGGTACTGCGGCCGGCCTCGGCTCGCCAGGCTACATGGCACCCGAGCAGGCTTGCGGAGATGCTACCTCGATCGGTGCAGTCAGCGACGTCTATGCGCTAGGTGTACTACTGATCGAACTGCTCACGCTCAAGCGACCGGCAGAGTTTCTTGTATCGACCGGTGAGCGCCGTCTCCTCACGATGCTGCGGAGCGTTCGACCCAATATTCCGGAGGCTCTCGGCACGGTGCTGTCGCATGCGCTCTCTCGTGATCCAGCGCTGCGTCCGGCCGATGCCCATGTCCTGTGGCACGAGATTCGTCACGCCGCCGGTTGGGAGGATCCGCCCGCCGAGATACTTGGCAGAGGCATTAAAGCGCATGGAACAGATGTCAAACGCAGAAATCCGAAAAGCAAGTTGCTGCTTGCTTCGCTGGCTGGCGCTCTTCTGGTTGCTGCGATCGGGCTTGGCTGGCAGCCAAAACCGGTGCCACGGATAGCGGCAGGAGCAGTCCTTCTCGTAAGCCCGAGTTCAGCTTACTTTGATCTGGCGGCCGAGCACGTCGCGCTCTGCCGAGCTCTGCGTGCGGTCGATTCGGCGAATGGCTGCGTGTGGGCACCGCTGCGTGCGGGGAGCGGAACGCGGCTGCGCGCATGGAGTCGGAGCGCTTCAGCCTCACTAGTGGTGATTCTCGATCAAGTCGACTCGCTGACGCTCGATCCGAGTGAGCAGCAGCTGCTTCCGCTCGGCTCCCTACCGCTCAAAGGTACCGCGACCGTTGGGGCCGATAGCGACAAGTGGACACATCTGTCTCGTGTCCTCACCGGGCTCTCCCGGTATGTGGCGTCACAGAACGGAAAGAGTGCCGCTCCCATCGAAGTCAATCGGATGGAACCAGCGCTGTTTGGCGAAGCCGCAAGCCTACTCGCTGCCTATGTCCGATATGTCAACCATGGAGCACGACCACCGGGAAGCGAAGAGCAGACCGACCTTGAGTTGGCGTTCCTGCATGATGCAGCTCAGCACTGCCAGAGCTATTCCGAGCCGCGGCCGTGGTGGTGCACTCTGGCTACGTATCTGTATCCTAATCGCTGTGACTGCCTGGACGGCGTTCAATTTCTGCGTCAACTCGCAGCCGACGACACCCTCGAATTCGGGTTGCGCCGCCGCGCCCGGCTGCGCGCTAGCCAGCTTCTCTGTCGCAACCAACAGGAACCCGCGGCAGCGGCTGAGATCGCGCCGCTCCTCCGCGTTGGTCAGCCCTATACTTGTGACGATCTCTTCCTCGTAGATGCTGCGGTCTGCATCACCGCCGCGTTATCCCCCTCGCCAGGCAAAGAGCCCGCGCTGGACTGGCTCGCTGGGCTCACCGACACACCTATTGCCTCATTCTCCGATTGCGCGAGGGATCACCTCGCACTCTCCTTGAGCAACCGCGGCTATCGCCTGCTCTTGGCTCGCCAGTGGGAGCGTGCAGCGCGCGACCTGGCCCAGGCCAACGCAATGGCACCTCTCCCCAGCCGCCGCATGAACCTCGCAGAGAGCCTTCTTGGTCTGCCTCACCGGCGCTGCGAGGTTTTGGACCTTCTCAATCGGCAGGACGCCCTTAAGCGGCTCGACGGAGTGCGGCTGTTACGCGCCTTCACTTATCGGTGGCTGGTCGCACGCACGCGCTTCGATGCCATCGGTCTCCTGGGGGCCTATGAAGATATGCCCGCGCACAGCGAGGGGTTAAGTGACGGATCCGGGGTGCTGCGTGATCTGGCATGCGGTGACAGTACGAGCTCGGTTTGCGAAATTTATGAGATCCTGCGGGCGTCGAAGTCACGCGATCCTGCGACTCAGCATCACCTACGTTCCCTCTTGCTAGCCGAATCCTGGAGCGGCACAATCGAGTGCCCGCACACTCTGTCTCCGAGAAGCGCAGACGCTCGCTGATGAACCACGGTGGCTCGCAAATTGCGGGGCTCCCTAAGACTACGCACTCCTACGCGGAATCCGCGAGAGTAGCAGAATCTCTCTGACTTGCTGCTGAAGCCGCATTCCTACACGTTTGGGAGTGAGTCCGAGCAGCATCTGTTCCTCCGTGATTTTCCGTGGCGGATAGATAGTTCGTGCGACGCAATCCGACAGCAAACTCCATTGCCTTGACCTGATCGCAGGAAGCCGCTGATTCCTATCGATCCGTTACGGTCTTGCCACTGCGACCCCACATCCGGCATCAGCCTCTCATCTGTGAGCTGCCGCCCTGTCCTTTTGTATGTGCGTCCGTTTGCGCGTAGTTTTGCGATCCACCTTCATCAAATCCTGATCACGAATTGCGCCACTCCGATGCCAAGAATTATGTAAGTACGGACCCGCCTTGTTCAGAATCCGCCGCACTGCTTCGGTATTCCACCACTTCTTAGCAGTACTGCGTTTGAGCTAAGCGAAGCCTGGGCAAGGAGGATGGCTGACGTGAAACTTTGCAATGAGACCCTGCGGGTAACCAAGCCCGCCCGGCGAAGCTGACCACGCAGTCGGAAACGAGTCTTGCGTGGTGGCGGGGAGACCTGTGCTGCGAAGTGTAGACAACGAGGGTGCAGGCCGTGTGATAGAGCCCCGAAAGCTGTTTATAGCGGGAGCCGACGCTGTACAAAGGGCGGAAGGCAACACCTAAGCGCAGCAGAGGCCGAGCGCCGAGGTCGAAGAGCGGGGTACGCAGCCGTGGGTTCCCCAGAAACTTGGGATATCATGCCGTCTCCGCAGAAATGCCGGGTCGGGGTTCCGGCATAAAACCCCCAGGCTCGCTGGCCGTGCGCACCTGTCCGAGGAGAGCAGAGAAGGCGCGTGCGATCGGTACCGGTGAACGAAGGGCGGGAGATGATCAGGGATGGACGGCAAGAAGTCGGCGCGATTTTGGTTCAGCAGCATTGCTGTCCGACGAACCAGATCGGTACTCGGAACAGCTCCGCGAATTGAGGATCCTTCGGCGAGGATACGCGAGCCGAGCGGCCGGTCCATCATCGGTGCAGCTCTTAACGATGGGGCTTGGAAGTACCGCGTGAGCAGGTGTGTCAACGCCGCTAACAAACTATAGGTTTTCGCTGATTAGTGCAGCACCGGCGCG
>CALLYL010000169.1 GCA_937859535.1 uncultured Myxococcales bacterium | reverse complement strand
AAACCCCGCTTCGGACTACTACTGCTGTGTGCGTAGACTTGACCGGTACGGAGCCTTCACAGACGCATGCCGCACGATCGCATGCACCACCGCAATGGCGTCCTCAAGTGGCGGGGACGGTGGCACCGCAGGTGATGGTGGCAGCATGGCCAGCGATGATGCCGGAAGCGGTGGCACCGGAACAGATGATGCCGGAACCGGAGGCCCAGCAGCGGACGACGCTGGGAATGGCAATGGCGGTGAAGGCCCGATCATTGACGGTGGCAGCATCGCAGTCGGCTGCGGTTGTTCACTCGCGACGACCACACAGAGTGGTGCGCTTCTGTCCATACTTCCTGCGGTGATTCTGTTTTTGCGCAGAAGGAGGAGGAGCTCCCTCAATCCAAAGGACTCCCTTCCAGCACTCTCTTAGTACGGAAGAGCCCCCACTCGTCGGCTCAGACAGAGTGGCGATAGATGTCTGCGGCCAAGCATGCGTACCCATCGTCGTCCTTGGCCACGGACTGCTGGAGTGCCGCCACCAAATAGACCGGTGTCGGCCCTGCTTGCCGAATCAGCCGCTCTAGTTCTTCTCGGGGAATCTGCTGGTGCAGGCGAGCGGTGGTAAACAGGATGCGGTCGCCATCCCCCAGCTCACACGCCCGGAGCGACGGAGCATGAATTCCACCGAGCCCCCGAGTCAGGGCGTAGGGCAAAGCACTGAGCCCCTCTTCGGTGGCCTGAGCCCCCAGCGTCTCGCGGTAGTCTTCCATCAGGGTGTGGTCGGTCGAAAGCGCGGTGACCTGATATAGACCCTGCTCGTTCTTCCTACTCGCACTCAGGTGCCACACACGGCAGTCCCCCAAATAGGCCACTTCCAACTGCCCTTCGGTCACCACAGCAACCGTGGCTGATGCCGAGAGGCCGACCTGGCGGTTGAAGGCTTCGTTCGCGGCCTCGAATATCGCTTGCAGTCTCCGCAGTCGCGCCTCGCTGGTCTTTGGAAACGGGTCAGCACGCACGGCGTTTGCAATCGAATGAAAGGCCAGCTTGGCCGAGGCATTTGCCTGATCCCGGTCCCCATGTCCAGCGACCAGCACCAACACCACGCCTCCCTGTAGCGGCCAGCGAAGGGAGAGCCCGCCGTCGTAATCCGCCCACCGTCGACTGGTCAACACCGCGCTGTGGCCCAAAGGGAACGCTGCGGCAATCTCACGGCTGCCATCCCAATCGCTGTAACGCACCCGCTGCGGCACGGCGACCGTAACCATCTGGATCGGAGACGCGGGCAGCACTGGGAGATCCGACTCCTCATCATCTAGCAGCGCGAGCAGATCATCGCCTGCGATGACCGCGCACTGGTCGGTCGTAAGCAGGATGTACGCCAACTCGCCTTCGTCATAGTAGGAGTGATACCGGCGCGGATCATCAAGGATGCGCAGCACTTCGTTGAACACTCCGGCAAAGTGTCGCATTTGATGGCACAGGTACACCCGCTCTTGCTCCTGCCATATCAGGGCAACCCTCGTCACGGTGTCACCAAGGCCAAGCCCCCGCTCGCCCATGGTTTCATAACGAGAATCGATCTCGCGCAAGAACTGTCTCGCAGAGGGAAATTCGTCCAGAAAAGGCGTCAAGTCTAGGGGATGAATGGCCCGCTCACGACACTCCTGCCGCAGCAGCTCTGCGAGCGTATCCAGATCGTCCGGTTCGGAATCAGACTCTGTGATGGCAGAAAGCAAGCCGACCCGGTGAAGCCGTTCCAGCAAAGACTCGTCTGACGACAGCGCGGACGACGCGAGCTGCTCTGGCAACGTGGACAAATCATCCGGTTCGCCAAACAGCGAAGGAAGCGCGGGCTGCTGCCAAGCCTCGGTTGGTTCTTGGTCCTCACGGGTCCGATCAGGGGATAGCGTAAACAGCGGGTGCATGGAACCCTTGCCTCCGACGGTTCGATGTCGACAGACTGGCACGATGCGCGGTGGATCCGTCAAGAATAGTGACCTCAACGGGGCGGACGGTCACTTACGAGCACACTCCTATTGCTCCGCCAGCAACAACTTAAGGCCGACGACATGCACCAGGCCAAGTGCTCCCGGCTTGGTGAAAACCTGGATGGCATGGCCGCTTGGGAACATCAGCTCCTCGATCGAGGGTGATGGATTGGCGGACTGAGACACTTGCTCTCGCCTGGCCTGCATAAAACCGGTTTCACGCTCGATGCTGCCATCCGGTACCCGGAGAGTCAGTGGACTCCCTGGGCCACGCCAGTCTGCCAGGAGTACGTCGCGCACAAACACCCCGTGGCGACGCCCACGAGAAGGTGGTAGCGGTCGAGTATTCCAAGCAATCACCTGAGTACGATGCAGGGTCACCTCGCCAGCGTCCGCCGTAGCATTCACGATCCGGACACCGGAATAGCACGCAGGCAGCAGAGCCAACACCAGGACGGGAATGTGCCAGGTGGGCCGAGGTTGCCGAACCAAAAAGCGCAGCAAGAGTGCCCCAAAACACGCCACCAAGACGCTGAGTAGCGCGTGGGCATGGCGATTGACGATCTGTCCGTCCAATCGATCGGTCGGTACGGCCAAGAATCCCACCGCACAAATCACCGCAACCACAATGGCAACCACGTCAACCAAGTGGAGAACCGGCGCAGGTCGCGGTGGGACCGCCATACCCTCAGCGTATCACGTCAAACCGAAGGCGCAGCTCGGGGCTACAGGTCAAACAGCTCGCCAGCCTGGAAGAACCGCTTGAGTTCGACGGCTGCGGCCTCGGCAGAATCCGATGCGTGAACCATGTTCACCATCTTGTCTTCTCCGAAGTCACCACGAATCGTACCCTTGGCAGCCGCCTTGCTGTCCGTTGGACCGAGCAGATCTCGCACCTTGGAGATCACACCATCACCCGCCAGCGCCAACGCGATCACTGGCTTGCTCTTCATAAACCCAGCGACCTCCGGAAAGAACGGCTTGCTGGCAATGTGAGCGTAGTGCTCCTTTAGCACCTCATCGGTGAGCTGGATCATCTTACAGCCGCGCAGGCGGAATCCGTGTGCCTCCAGTCGGCGAATCACTTCGCCCGAGTGCTTCTTGCCAATGCAGTCCGGTTTCAGAAGGAGGAGCGTCGTTTCATCTGCCATGGGAGTCCCTTTCGTAAGCGATTGCGTTGTGCAAATCGGGCGAGCAGGTTGCCCTAGAACCGCCCGCCACGTCAACCGTCGCGGCCATAGGATCTCCGGTGATCCTCGCTAGTTAGCGCCGCTTAGCAGCTAGGCAATCAGGAACCGAGGCGAGAATCCCTGTTCTGACTGGGTCATCCGGCTACAATGAGCATTCAGTCATGTTCAGCAAACTACTGATCGTGATGACCGTCTTACTCGCTCTGGTTTCTGTCCTGTGCTTGATGTTGACCCAGCCAACGGGAACGGGGCAGAGACAAGGTCCACGAGTTTCGGTCGAAGCAGCCACGCTTGAACGGCTCGTTCGAGCCGTGGCGGTACCGCGTGACTATCGAGATACGGCGACGCTCGATCGGATTGCCGCGCTCATCAGCCAGGAACTCCAGGGACTGGGATTGGCACCGACCATGCAGACGTTTACGGCGGCGGGACGGACCTACCGCAACGTCCGCGTGCTCATCGGTGATCCCAGTGTCCCTCGCGTCGTGGTGGGGGCCCACTATGATAGCTGTGAGCCGCTGCCCGCAGCCGATGACAATGCCAGTGGTGTCGCGGTGGTGTTGGAGCTAGCGAGACTGTTTGCTCAGCATCGTCCCCCGAGCGCGGTAGAGCTGTCCTTCTGGCCACTCGAAGAGCCACCGTTTTTTCGCACCGAATCCATGGGTAGCTTTGTCCATGCGCAGTCGCTCGCGCAGAGCCGAACCCCGGTGAAAGCGATGCTCAGCATCGAGTCGGTAGGGTACTTTCGGACCGAGCCTGGCAGCCAACACTTTGCGGTTCCGGGTGCCGCGCTGCTACTCAACGACGTTGGCGAAGACATCTACGTCGTGAGCGACTTCAGTGCCATCGGGCTCCTGCGGACCGTCAAGCGCGCCATGCGAAGCTCGTCCACTGTGCCCGTGCGCTCCATCACCGCTCCGAAGTTCATTCCAGGCGTCGACTGGTCCGATCATCAGGGCTTTCTGCTCCACGGATTCCCTGCGGTCATGATCACGGACACGGCCCCCAATCGAAATCCCAACTATCACCAGCCAACCGACACCCCAGAAACCCTCGACTATCCACGCATGGCGCAGGTGACGCAGGGACTCTTTGAGGCAGTGTGGGCGCTCGCCTCGTCTGATTGAGTGACTCCCGAACGGTAGTAGCCACCACTCCTCACCGCACCACTACTAATAACGGAGTAGGAATCCGCTCATAACGGAGCAGGAATCCGCTCATAACGGAGTAGGAACCCACCCCGATACTCTTTGTAGCTACCAGCGGTCTTTACGCCCTTCACACTGCCATAGAAGCGTGCGCAGGTTGCGAGCACTTTGCCGAAGACGGGCTTGAGAGTGCAGTCCATTCCCAGTGTGTAGAGAGGAGTGCCGTACGCAGAGCCCGCGCTATTGTCCACTACCGCGACGATGATTCCGCTGGCTGTGACCTTGAGCCAGACCTTGCCGCTACCGCTTGGACCCCAACTGGGAGTCGCCGGTCCCCAACTGCCGCAGCCCGTAAAGTCGGTACACGAGCGCTGCTCATACTTCATCGTGTAGGTCGCCAAGACAGCAGCGGAGCCGCCAAGCATCCGTCATGGGTCGCTGCTCGTAACTGGCGAGAGCGACTGAGAGTGGCGGCGTCTGACCGGTTTCCGTTTGTCGGCGAGGATAGTTTTCGCTAGGGTGAACCTGCTCTCATTGTCCCTTCGTGAGCAATTGGTAACCTGCGGATGTCTTCTCACACCGGCCCGACCGATGAACCTCAGCCAGCATCCGCGCCCGGGAAAGTCGCGGGTCGAGCTTCGCTGCTGCTTGCTTTCCTCGTCGCATTGGCGGCTGGCGCGGTGCTGTGCGGCTACGAAATGCTCCGCAGCTCGGCCAATACCCTGTTTGTGCAGGCGTACGGGAAACAGGCCCTGCCATGGGCGCTCGGGCTCACCCTCATCGGGGTTGCACTCCTTACCTACATCTATGGACGACTGCTGACGATCCTCGGACCACGACACACCCTCCAGATGACGACGGTGTTGGCGATCGTCACGATGCTGGTGAGCTATGCAGCCATTCGTGCCGGATTGAAGCCGGCCCGCATTGTGCTTTTTATCTTCAAAGAGTCCTACGTGGTGCTGCTCATCGAGCAGATCTGGTCGTACATCGACAGCACACTCGACCCCAAGGCAGCCAAGCGTCTGAACGGCCCCATCTGTGGTGTGGCGGGGATCGGTGCCGTGGCGGGCGGGCTGGTCCTTGGCCGATGGTCGCAGCCGCTCGGAACGCTGAACATGCTCCTATTGGCCGCAGGGGCGACGACCCTGACGGTGCCTTTCTTGCAAGTGCTCTTCGCCCGCTTTGGTGCCCCCAGCGAAGGCAAAAAGAAACACGGCGGCCACCTGGCACTGTATCTATTCCGACGCGAGCGAGTGCTGCTGTTGCTGATTGCGCTCATTGCCTCGACCCAAGTCGCCTCGACCATCTTGGAAATCGCCTTCAAAAGCGCGCTCCAAGACTACCTGCCGGAGCCCGATCGCCAGAACGCATTCTCGGGCAACTACTACGCGCTCATCAACGGCGCCGCGATGCTGTTCCAGTTTGTCTTGGCACCGCTGCTGTTATCTGTTTTCCCCGGACGAGTGATCCACATCCTGGTGCCGGTGCTAAACCTCGGTGCACTCGGCTACATGCTGGTTGCGTCCCCGCTGTGGGGTAGTGCCGTTGCCTACGGAACGTTCAAGACCCTCGACTATTCGCTATTTCGCGCCGCCAAAGAGCTGCTGTACGGCCCGCTGCCCTTCGATGCTCGCTACCGTGCCAAGGAGGTCATCGACGTCCTCGGTAACCGCTTCAGCAAAGGCGTGGCGTCGCTGGGTGTGACCGTGCTTCAGTGGGCTTCGGTGGTTTTTTCGAATGTTGCCTTCGCAAGCATTGGCTTGTGCGCAGTAACGATTTGGCTCTGCCTGGCAGTCCCTTTAACCTCGGCAGCACAGAGAGAACGTAGCTCATGACCTCGAAAGCGCATTCCGTCGCGCCCATCTTGCCCAACGGCCCGCAGTCCCGTCTGTCGTCGTATCTATGGAACTTTGCTCCTCGGTACCTGATGGGCGGGCTCATGCTGCTGTGCTTCCAGGTAGCGATGAACCGCATCGACTGGTTGTCCAAACAGGCGATCGACACCATCTTTGGTCGAATTCCGAGTGCCACCGCTCGTGACGCCATGCAGCCCGCAGTGCTGATGCTCGGGCTTGCGGTGATTGCCTTCATCGTTCGGGTTGCCAGCCGTATGTACTGCTTCAACGCGGGTCGCGACATCGAGTATCAGATTCGCGGCAAGCTGCTGTCGCGACTCCATCGACTCGGCTTCTCGTTCTATCGGCGGCTGTCCGCTGGCGAGATCATGAGCCGAGCCACATCCGACCTGACCCAGATCCGAATGCTGACCGGCTTCGGGATCATGAACATGATCAACATCGTGTTTGCGCTGGCGAGCGCCCTGCAGGTCATGATCGCCATCTCGCCCAGGCTCACTGCGGTGTCGTTTACTACGGTGCCGCTGCTGATGCTCATCACTCGGTCGTTTTCCGGCCAGATGTTTCAGCGAACCCAGAAAGTCCAGCAGACATTGGGCAAGCTGACCGAGTTCGTGCAGAGCAATCTGGCGGGCATTCGGGTGGTGCGTAGCTTCGGAGTCGAAGCCAACACCGAGAAGCGTTTCGAAGAAATGAACCAGCGTTACCTCGACACCACGCTTCAACTGGCCAAACTCCGGGGTCTGATGTTCCCGGTGACTGGAGCGGTCGCCGCTTTGCCGTCGTCTACCACCTGATCTCGATCGCCCACAATGTACGCCTGCGCGTGCGCGTGTTCTGCACAGACGACAATGCGCCGGAAGTCGTCTCAATGGCGGAC
>CALLYL010000168.1 GCA_937859535.1 uncultured Myxococcales bacterium | reverse complement strand
ACAGCTCACGGCTACCGAGATAGCGGTGATCAGCGACGGCTTCAGGGGAGGGGCGGACTCCATCAATGCTGAGCACCTTGAGCGGCAGCCGGTAGGCCAGGAGCCAGCTCAGCGAAAAGACGCCGAACGCCCCCGGGGTCGCTGCGATCGCCTCGGCCATCGCTCGGTCGTTATACAGGACGCGGAGCCGCCGTTGTTTGTACGCTTGCTCGCGAGCTGGGAGCAGTCCTGGCACCACGCGGTCCAGGGCGGCATTGGCGGACTCGCTCCGATCCCGAAGCAGTGGGACGGCGGTGCCACCACCAGCGAAGCGGGTCTGCTCACCTCGGTACAGCGCCGGTAGCTCTTCTGAGCGAAAACCATCGGCGACTAGCCCGGGATGAGCCACCAGTGCAACCACGTCTCGACCTGCTGAGATGACGACCAGGCCCAGCTTCTGTTCTTCGTCATTGAGTGGGCGAGACACCATGCCAAGGTCGATTGCACCGTCATAAGCAGCCCGGATGCCGCCACCCGATCCGATGCTTTCTTCGATGAGCAGGTGGGGCGTGCTGCCGCGTCGGGTCCACTCTTCGCTGAGCAGCGTCATCAGCGGGGTCATGGCACCGGTTCCGCCCAGGTGAATCGCATCCCGATCAGGCGTACCGATGGTTACGGCGCGGCTGGGGGGAGGAGGTGGCAGATCGCCCGCGCAGGACGCGCACAGGCCAGCCAGCAGAGCGAGCAGGATCGGGAGGCGCACTCTGCCATCATAGTGGCAGCGGCGAGCTGGACGAAGGCCGTCAGAGGTCTTTCAGCAGTGATATCGTGATGCGGTGACCCGGCTTGTGCTCTGTGATGACCACGCCATCGTGCGCGCTGGCATCAAGGTGCTGCTCGAAAGAGAATCGGACCTCTCCATCGTAGCTGAGGCCAGCTCAGGAGCCGAAGTCGTGGCCCTGGCTCAGCGGCTGTCGCCCGATGTGATCCTGCTCGATCTGTCGATGCCGAGTGGCAACGGCCTCGATGCCATCGTGAGAATTCGCACGGTGGCACCACGCTGCCGGATCTTGGTCCTGTCGATGCATTCCGCGCCGGAATATGTCCGACCGGCCCTGCGTGCTGGGGCGCATGGCTATCTGGTGAAAGGCAGCGGGTTGTCCGATTTGCTTCAGGCGGTGCGAACCATCGCTGCGGGCGGCGAGTTCCTTGGTGCAGAGGTTGCGGCTCTGGTGGCCGAGGACGTGATGTCCGCCGATCAGAGGGAAGATGATCTGGATCGGTTGACCCCTCGCGAACGCGAGGTGCTGCAGCAGGTGGCCGAGGGACAGACCAATCGCCAAATCGCGGTGCGGCTCGGTCTGTCACCCAAGACAGTGGACTCGCACCGGACCAACTTGATGCGCAAACTGGGGCTTCATGATGCCCAGGGGCTCACTCGCTTTGCACTGAGACGGGGCCTGATCTCGCCCGAGTGAAACCGCGCTCGCTCAGGTTACGAAAATCGCGTGTTGGCCTTCATCTTGGCCAGTCCCTCTTCCACGGTATAGCGCGGCATGTAACCAAGATCGCGTCGCGCTTTGTCACCGTTGAGGACGCAGTCGCGGGCCATCACCATCGCGGCATGTCGGGTCAGTAGCGGATCGCCTTTGAGATGGAGACCTCGCCACAGCAGCTCACAGAAGGCACCCACACCGTCAGCCAGCCAGCTGGGTATGCTCCGGTTTGGCAGTTCGACACCAGCGGTCTTTGCCATGGCCGAGACGATCTCTTTCATCGTGCGCTGTCCATCGTCGAGGATGAAATACGCCTCACCGCCCGTTCCGCGAGTCAGTGCCAGCCTGATCGCTTCCACCAGGTTTTCGATGTACGTGGTCGAGGTCTGGGCGCGGCCCCCATCGATCCACGTCCACTTGCCCTGTTTGGCAATGAGCGTGATGACCGGGAGCAGGGTCTGATCGCCTGGACCCCAGATGAAGCGTGGCCGGAGCACCAGAGTCGTAAAGCCCGTCGTGTTGGCGTCTCGAACAGCCTGTTCGGCGAGTGCTTTGGTGCGGCAATAGGGATAGGGACTCTGAAACGCCAGAGGATACGTTTCATCGACGCCTCGCAGGTGCTGTCCATGGACCAGTGCGGCCTCGGTGCCGATGTGGATGAAGCGATGGACGGATGCGCTGCGCGCTGCTTCGAGCATTCGCTTGGTCCCACCGACGTTGATGCGATCCCAGGCGTCCTTTGGGCCCCATGCCTCGACGTAGGCTGCTGAGTGCACGACGATCTCGCTCGGTCGCAGATGCTCTGCGGTGACGTCATCGAGGCTACATCGTACGGGCTCCGCCCCGAGTGCTCGGATTGCGGCATCGCTTTTTTCCGAGCGGGACATCGCTCGTACGGTGTGGCCATCGGCGAGCAGTCGCCGAGTCGCTGCGCCACCGACAAACCCGGAGGCACCGGTGATGAAGATGTTCATGTGGATTCCTTGGCGGAGTGGGGTGGGGCTGGACGATGTGCTGCAAACGGTAGCGAGGTGTGCTGAGGAAAGCTAGCGTACACCCGAGTCGTAGCCCTGACGGCGCTGTTCTGCGGAGGCAGGGAGCAGCTTCCAGAGCTTTTCAACGATGTCGCGCAGCTTTTCGGTTTCGCCAGCGGCCAGGGCCTGGTTGCCCTGCTGGACCAGGCTCTGGGCTCGTGCTTGGTCACTCGCTCGTTCGACGTGCGAAAGAGCGTCGCGGAACTCATCTTCCCAGACATCGGGATTGCGATAGTAGGCAGCAGTGGCCAGCTCGTTGGCGAGTCGGAGCTGGCGCTGTAACTCGCTGACGTCTTTGCGGTTCTGGGCCTTTTCGACGGAAGAAACCACATCGCTGAGCAGCCGCTTTTCGGACTCAGTCCCCCAGCGGGTCACCAGCATGCTGGCTCCGGTCACCTGCCGCACCGCTTTGCGGGACAGCTCCGGCCAGTGTTTTTCGACTTCCAGTTCATCGATGAGCGCATCTAACTCGATGAGGGAACGACGAGCCTTCTGCGCTGCATCAGCATCCCCACCCTTGGCGGCAGCAATGTCTCGCTCCAGCTCGACCACGATTTTCTGCGGCTTGTTGAGTCGCTCTAGTGTGCTCTTCTGGCCTTGTCGGAACGCGTTGGCGCGCAGCTCCGCCATGCGATCGGTTGCTGACTTGAGGCTGGCTTCTAGCACTGAGACGCTGGCTTCTGGCACCAGGAGCTGGGCAACGTGCTCGAAGACCTGATTGAGAGACGGCACCAGGGCGCGGGCCGAGAGCTGACCGCCGCGATCGACTTCCAGGCTGACCTGAACTTGCGAGCCACCGGGTAGGCTCGCCTTGATCTGCGTGCTCTTGATCTCTAGCGTCCCCACCAAACGGCACAGGTGGGCCTGCTCGTATTCGCCCTGGACGACGGGGATCTTGAGAGCAAACTCTTCGCGAGAGCTGGCCCCAGTCGGAGCGACGCTTTCGACGGTCGTGAGCGAGATCGTTCGACGGGCGGGTAGGGGCGTCCCCTTTTCGAAGAAGACCTGCACCGTGTTGCTGGCGCGGGCGACGCCAATCGTGCGAGACAGCGGAGGGTCGGCGATGGTGAGTCCCTGAACAATGGTCACCGTCGCGGGTTGCATGATCACGACTTTGCCATCGGCGAGGATGCCTTCGACCTTGAAGACATTTGGGCGGCGGGGCAGTAGCTCGACTTGGAGGACAAACCCCCCCTCGGGATCGATCGCCGTTTCCGCGCTTTGCCACATTCCGTCGGCACGAACCAGCCGCAGACGCTGCGGGAGGTTGCCTTGGCCACGTTCATCGGGCAAGAGCTTGCCGACGACATAGGGCTGGAGGTCCGATGACATCGCCGGGAACTGGAGCCACAGCTTACAGCCCGAGGACGATTCGACTTTGGCAGGCTGCATGTCAAGCCCAGCCGTGGCGGCATAGACGGCGGCACCCTGTGCCACGAGTGTCATCGGGTCTAAGCCCTCGGCGAACGGTGCTTGCAGGGCTTCACTGACCATTCGTCGCAACCACGGCATCATCGTTGGACCGCCGACCAAGACGATCCGGGACAGCGCTTGCGCCTGCTGCGCTTGGAGGAGTCGTCGACAGACCTCGATCGAGCGCTGAACCAGTGGTGCGGTGAGCTGCTCTAGTCGAGAACGATCGAGGGTCAGCGACACTTCGATGGTGCGGCCTTCATGCTCGATGAACTCGGGGACGCTGACATCTGCGGTTTCGCTGCGAGTGAGCTCGATCTTGGCTTCCTCGGCGGCGTGCTTGAGCTTGCGGATGGCGCTCGCCCACTTCATATCGGCGCGGCTGATCTGGAGTC
>CALLYL010000167.1 GCA_937859535.1 uncultured Myxococcales bacterium | reverse complement strand
CTTTGCGCCCTCGCCATTTGCCTGCTTGCTCTCGGCGGTTGCACGGAAACCAAGAAGGAGTGGCGCAAGGACGGCGTGCCCAAGGATGTCGTCAAGCGTCAGAAGGCGCTGTGCGAGTACAAGGCCGAGCTGGACGCGGGCTCACCGGCGGGACTTTCGGGCGATGCGAAGGAAGCGCGCAAGAACCAAGTCGGCAAGTTTACTGCGCTGTGCATGAGCGCCAACGGCTACAAAGAAGAAGAGATCACCGAGTATCAGTAGCCCGCCGTCGTGCCTCCGTCACAAGGACCGAGGCAAGCGGCAGCACGACCAGTCCGCACAGTCCCCACAGCGGCTGCACCAGCACCCCCAGCAGCTTTCCCAGCATGACCAGCAGCAGACCGCCCAGTCGGATTCGTCCGTAGATCCGCTGCGCCTTCGGTACAAGCAAAAGCCAGTCGGTCGGCCACAGCACCAGCAGCGCCTCGTTGATGCGTAGCTCGGGGAGCTTGGCGACGAGGAGCAGCGACCATGGCACCATCGCCAAAAGCGTCAGCGCACCGAGAGACAGCACTTTCCCCGGGCGACCGCCAAGTTGGGCCAGCAGAAGCAGCCCAAGCCCGCTCACAAGCCACAGCACAAGCGGCGATAAGGTGGATGGGGGAGGCAAGGGGGCGGCGCGGGAATAGACCACCTCTGGCAGGGCGTGGAGATGACTGTGTAGCTCGGCGCGGAGCACTTCGGGCAGGAACATACTGTCCCAACCGCTGATCGGTGCATCGACCCGGCGACCGAGCACAGCCTGCTGCAAAGCGAGCAACACCGGTGAGGTGGCAAAGCCGTCGACGACTCGACTGCGCAGCGGCGGCTGATCAGCGATTTGATTGGGTCGACGAAGCAAGCCGCCGGTCACCTCGTCGATGAGATCACGAATCCGAGTGGTGCAGTTGTCGTCGAAGTGGCGGTAGTTGTACAGAGTCTGCTCGGGGCGATCGGCTTTGTGGAGTGCCGATACCAGCGCCGCAGTTTGGGATGGGGAAAGCGGCAGCCTCTGCCGATACACGGTGCGATCCTCGTGGTGATAGATCGCCATCATGCGAGGCTGGCTCACCACCGACACCCAGAACTGGCCGTGGCCGCGCAGAACGCCCCAGGTGAGCGGTCCCGGCGTCGAAAAGTCGGCGGTGCCGTAGTTGTAGCAGCGTCCGACAGGACTCTCCTCGTCGGTGACGCAGATTGCGGCGTGTCCGAATCGCGAAAACAGGTCGTCGCCCGCTCCCATCGTGTAGACGTCGATCTGTGCCGCCGCCGCAGCGCTGCGGGGAGGCAAAAGGCCCAGCATCGCCAGCATCACCAGCCAAAAACACCACCGCTTCCGCATCTTGCCGATCTTGGCAGTGGTGCAGCGGTTCGAGCAAGGGACCGCGTGGGCCGATGTACGTCGCTGCGTCGCGCAACCGCTTTCCCTTTTGTCAAAAGTCGCGCTATGAAGCGTGCGCCCGATGCTGTTTACCGTTCTTCCTCATAGTGAGCTGACTGCGCCGGAAGGGCAGCAGCCGTCCTCGGACATTCCTCCACCGAAAGGTCCGGCTCCGTCGCGGGCGTGGCGACTGTCCGTGTTGGCGCTGTCGATCCTGCTGATCGCGTCATCGCTGGCGATTGCGGTGTCAGCGGTGGTGGTGTCACGTCGCCATGCCCAAGACGTCGTGCCTGGGATCGTCATCGGTGGCTTCGGTGCGCTCGGCGATCAGCCTCTAGGGCTGATGACGCTCGACGAGCTTCCGAAGCGCGTTCATGAGCTGGGCGAGCGCTTTTTGGACCAGCGGGTGCGGCTGCTGATCGGCCAGGACAAGTCGTCCGCGCAGCTCCGTGAGTTGGGAATGCGGGTCGATGAAGAAGCGATGCTGCGGGACTGTAAGAGCCTTGGACACAGCGGAGAACCGCTGGCGGATCTGACGAGCTATCTGCGTGGTCGTCGATCGGGTTATCGCTTGCAGTTCGCGGTCAGCCTCGATGTCAGCAAGTCGCATCAGTTCTTGATCGAGCTCAAAGATGCGGTTGATCGCGTCGCTGTCGATGCCCGACTGGATTTGGAAAAACACATCATTGCCAAGGAGCGACCGGGTTACCTTTTGCGGGTCTTTGACTCACTGGTCAGCTTGGAATACGCGGCACGGTCGTTGTCGACGGGGCAAGCGGTGCCGGAGCTGCGTTTGGCGGTGGCTGAATCGCAGCCCGAGGTGCGGAAAGAGAACCTGACCAAGCTCGATGTCTCAACGGTGCTGGCCTCGTGGGAAACGCGTTACTCGACGGCATCGATTGACAGCGACCGGACCTACAACCTCAAGGTGGGGGCCGATAAGTTAAATGGCTTCGTGCTGCAACCCGGGCAGGTCTTTTCGTTTAACGCCGCCGTCGGAGATCGCACCGAAAAAGAAGGCTATCGGGTCGCACCGGTGATCTCGGGTGGAGAGCTGATCGATGGGTTGGCCGGCGGCATGTGTCAGATCGCTTCAACGCTGCATGCAGCGGCGTTTTTCGCAGGGCTGGAAATCGTCCGTTCGACGCCACACTCTCGACCGAGCACATACATCCCGATGGGACTCGATTCGACGGTGGTGTACCCGTCGGTGGACCTCAAGCTAAAGAACCCGTTCGAGTTCCCGGTGGTCATCCACTACGTCGTCCACCAGGGCGTGGTTCGCGTCGAGCTACTCGGCAAAGAGCGTGTCTTCAAGGTCGCTTTCGAGCGCGAGATCCTCGTCGAGACTCCATTCCCCACTGTCACCAGACCCGACCCCGAGATGCCAACCGGGCAACAGTTCGTCGACCAAGACGGATATCCCGGTTACCGAATCAAGCGCCGTCGCTACATCTTCAAGGGCCAGTGGAAGACCGACGCCAAAGACGAAAATCGCGGCAACCCCGACGAGCTGATCAGCAAGAGAGAGTGGGACATTGGCTATCCGGCGACGACGCAGATTGTCCGCGTCGGCACCGGTTCCCCCAAGCTGCCCAAGAAGCCGCCGCCGCCCTCTCACCGTATTCCTCCGCTACCGGCGTGGGCCAAGCCACTGTGGGTGATTCAGCGCTAGTGGGCCATCTCGGCGATGGCTTTTTTGTGCTGCTGTAGCTCGCCGAGACGTTGGGTTAGCTCTTCGATGCGGGCGCGGTTTTGCTCGACGATCTCGGGCTTGGCGCGGGCGACGAAGTCGGGGTTGGCCATCCGGCCTTGCACCGTTTGAAGTTCCTTGTCGACTTTCTGGGCGTCCTTATCGAGTCGAGCCAGCTCGGCGGCCGCATCGATCAGCGTGTCGGCGTGGAGCAGCAGCACGGTCATACCCGGCACGACCTCGGCGATGGTGCCTTTGGTGCTGGGCATTTCTTCGACGACTTGGGACAGCTCGGCTCGCGTCATGCGTTCGATGGTGGCCTTGTTGTCGGACAGCACCGCTCGCAGTTCGGGATCGGCGCTCTTGATCGCGAACTCGATTTTGGTCGACTCGCTGCCCTCTTCGGCCTTCTGCGTCTTCAAGTTATAGGTCGACTTGATGGTGCGGATCGCCTGGATCGCGGCTTGGACGAAGCCCATATTGCGCTCTGCTGATGCATCTTTTAGAGAAGCATCTCCCGACGGATAGAGCGTAATCATGATGCTCTGCGGGCTTCCCGAAGGACGCGGTAGACGCAGCCACAGCTCTTCGCTGATGAACGGAGTGATGGGATGCAGGAGCCGCAGCGAGGTCTCCAGACACATCGTCAGCGTTCCCAGTGCCGCCCTCCGTTGAGTAGGCGTGGCTTGATCCGACAGGTTGGGTTTCGATAGCTCGATGTACCAGTCACACAGTTCGTTCCAGAAGAAGTGATACAGAGCCTGCGCACCGTCGGAGAATTTGCTGGCAGCGAACGCCGCGTCAACTTCTTCGGTCACCAAGGTGAGGCGCGACAGAATGTATCGTTCAGCGAGTCCCAGCTCGATCGGAGCCGAGGCCGGAGTGGATTCAGAGTCGAGCACCCCGCGCTGATGAAGCAGCGTCTCGCGGAATGCGCCGAGCGCCTCGAACTCGCTGTCTTCGACGTTCATCAAAAAGAAGCGGGTCGCACTCCAGATTTTGTTCATGAAGTGGCGATAGCCGTCGATGCGAGGCACCGACAACCGGATGTTGCGGCCCTGGGCTCCCATCACCAGCAAGAAGAAGCGCAGCGCATCGGCACCCTGACGAGGGAATCCGTTCGGATACGCAGCGGCTGCGGAAGGGAATGCCTTCTTGAACTTCGCAAGCGACTCGTCGACTTCCTTTTTGGTCGGGGACTTGTCTTTGCCAAAGCCCAGCACTTCTTCCATTTTCGCGCCGTACACCAGATGCAAAGGGTCGAGGACGTTGCCCTTGACCTTGGACATCTTTTCGCCGTTTTCATCGACGACCAGCGCGTGAAGGAGCACGGTTCGGAACGGCACTTTCTTCATAAAGTGCAGCCCCATCATCATCATCCGGGCGACCCAGAAGAACAGGATGTCGTGTCCGGTCTCCATCACCGAGGTTGGATAGAACGTCTTCAGATCGCGGGTCTGATCCGGCCAACCCAAGGTCGAAAATGGCCACAACGCAGACGAGAACCACGTATCGAGCACATCATCGTCTTGCGTAAGATCCGTACGTCCCGCCCGCTGGCAGGCTTCCTCGAACGTTCGTGCGACATACACGTTGCCTTGCGGATCGTACCAAGCCGGAATCCGATGTCCCCACCACAGTTGCCGCGAGATACACCAGTCGCGGATGTTGCGCATCCAGCGGAAGTAGTCGTCGGTGTAGTGCTCGGGAACGAAGCGGGTCTTGCCTTGCTCGACCGCTTCGATCGCGGGTTTGGCAAGTGGCTCGGTCTTCACAAACCACTGCAAAGACAGCATCGGCTCGATCACCGTGTCGCAGCGCTGACAGCGGCCGAGGTTCAGCTTGTGCGCTTTTTCCTCGACGAGGAGTCCGGCTTCCGTGAGTGCTTCGAGCACGGCCTTGCGCGACTCGGCGATGGTCAGCCCTCGGAATCGCTCCGGCGCGTTGTCATTGAGCTTCCCAACCAGATCGAACACCGAGATCTGTTCCAGGTTGTGACGCAGTCCCGTTTCGAAATCGTTGAAGTCGTGACCCGGCGTGACCTTGACCGCGCCTGTTCCAAACTCCATCGATACCAGCACCGGATCGGCCACCACCGGAATCGTGCGATCGGTGAGCGGAACCTGGACGTGTTTGCCAATCAGGTGCGCGAATCGCGGATCTTCGGGATGGACTGCCACTGCGGTGTCACCGAGCAGTGTCTCTGGCCGCGTCGTCGCCACCACCAGCCGTTCACTTGAACCGACGACAGGGTAGGCGATGTGCCACAGCTTGCCGTCGGTCTCTTCGGCTTCGACTTCTAGGTCAGACAGCGCGGTGTAGCAGCGGGTACACCAGTTGATGAGCCGCCGCGCCCGATAGATCAGTCCATCCTCGAACAGACGGACGAACGCTTCGATGACGGCGCGGGACAGTCCCTCGTCCATGGTGAAGCGACAGCGCTGCCAATCGAGCGAAAAGCCAAGCACACGGAGCTGCTCGATGATGCGGCTGCCGTACTTTTCCTTCCACTGCCAGACGCGAGCCGTGAACTCCTCACGGCCTAGGTCGTGACGGCTCTTGCCTTCCTCTTTGGCGAGCATTCGCTCGACGACGAGCTGGGTCGCGATGCCGGCGTGATCGGTGCCCGGCAGCCACAGCGCATTATAGCCCTGCATTCGTCGCCACCGCGTCAGCACGTCTTGCACGACGTACATCGCGTGTCCCATGTGGAGCGAGCCGGTGACGTTCGGCGGCGGGATTACGATTGTGAAAGGGGTCTTCGGCGTCGTTGCCGAGGCGTGGAAATACCCTTCCGTTTCCCACACCTTGTACCACTTCGATTCGACCTCAGCCGGGTCGTAGGCCTTGGCCAGCGAGACTTCCTTCATCACGAGCTTCCTTCGAGGAGAACTGGCACAGGCCAGCGGGGCTTTCTTATCACACGGGCTCGTCGTCTGCGGCAACTTTTCCGCCGGTCCGGTCAAGCCGACGCTGACAAAGCACAGCCTCGACGAGATGGCCTGCGCTATGATGATAGCTGGATCGCTACAAACCCGATGAGCACCGTCGCCAATTCCTATCGTTCCATCGTCGCTAACCTTCCCATCTTCCGTCGTCGGCTGCTCACCTTTGGCCTGCTCGGGATGACACTGATCTGGCCGGTTCGTTCGGTTCCGGCTGAGACGTCACCTGTGCAAAAAGCGACGGCGGGGCCTGCGACTCCGGCGATATCGCTGCCGGTCCCGACGCCACCGGAGCCCTCGCCGCTGCTGACCGCGCTCAAGCAAGAGCTAGAGCGGTCGATGAAGCGGCTGCGGTTGAAAGGCTATGAGGCCCCCTATTTCATCAGCTACACCCTGCGTGACATCGAAGAAGCCGAGGTGGTCGGAAAGCTCGGTGCCGTCTACGGCAAAGCTCGAGATCATCGCCGAGTGCTTCACGTCGAGGTTCGCGTCGGCAGCTACGAACTGGACAATACTTCGGCCGGTGAGTCGGACGGCGATGCGGATCTGGCGCTCAGTCTTTCGGAAGTTTCGAAAGATGCGCCGCTCGATGACAACTTGGAAGCACTGCGCGGCTCGCTGTGGCTGCTCACCGACCAAAAATACAAGGCGGCGCTGGCATCCTATGCTCGCAAGCGCGCCCGAGGCGTGCGCGACGTCGAGCCCGAGGACAAGCTACCGAGCTTTTCCAAGGAAAAGCCAACCAAATTCGTCGGTGAGATACCGCGTTACGATGTCGACTTGGAGCAGATGTCGGAGAGCGTGCGAATCGCCGGGGCAAGGCTCAAACAAGCGCCGGTTCTAGACGGAGAGATCAAGCTCAACGCCGATCGGGTGAGTCGTTACTTCGTCAGCAGTGAAGGGGCCGAGACAATCGAGCATCGAACCATTTTTGCCGCACATCTTTCGGCGGAAGCTCGCGCCAAGGACGGCATGCTGCTGTCGAACGAGCGCGACTTTTATGGGCGTTCTGCGGATCAGCTTCCGACGGCCCAGGTGCTAGCGACGGCGGTCGATGGGTTGGTTCGTGATCTGTCGCTGCTCCAGTCGGCACCCGCTGCGGATCCGTACAACGGTCCGGCGATCCTGATGGAGGAAGCGGCCGGTGTGTTTTTCCACGAAACCATCGGTCACCGTCTCGAAGGAGAGCGCCAAGTCAGCGAGCAAGAGGGCCGCACGTTCAAGGGTCAAATCGGGCAGAAGGTGCTACCCCTGTTTCTATCGGTGCTCGACGATCCGACGCTACAGTTTGTACAGGGTGGGATTCCGCTCAATGGCTTCTATCGCTTCGATGACGAAGGCGTGCCAGCGCGGCCGGTGACGCTGATCGAAAAGGGTACGCTGCGTGATTACTTAAAATCGCGGACGCCGGTGCTCGGATCGTTGCGCTCGAACGGCCATGGTCGAGCCGAGGGCACCAACGACCCGATCGGACGGATGGCCAACTTGGTGGTGAAAGCCGAAAAGACGGTGCCACTCGCGGAGCTGAAGGCCCAGCTTCTCGCCGAGGTCCGTCGCCAAGGCAAGCCCTACGGCCTGATCATCCGCGACATCCTCGGAGGTTCGACGAACACCATGAACTTTGGCAGCCAAACCTTCCGAGGCCAGCCGACGATGGTGTACCGCGTCGATGCCAAGACCGGCGAAGAAACCCTGGTCCGAGGCGTCGAGATGGTCGGCACCCCACTGTCGAGCGTCGCCAAGATTGTGGCCGCATCGGACACCATCGGTGTGTTCAATGGCTTTTGTGGTGCCGAGAGTGGCATGGCTCCTGTCTCGACGGTTGCCCCAGCCGTACTGTTTACCGAAATCGAGCTTCAGCGCGCCCAGCATGTCTCGGAAAGGCCGCCTATCCTGCCTCCACCGTGGCGCGACGAAGCTACAATTCCCCGCAAATAAATGAGTACGACCATGCCCGATCCAACGTCTTCAGCGCTGTCACTGGACCGCGATCCGAATCAGACCTGTGCCGAGCTGCTCCGTTTTGTCGATGAATCACCGACGCCCTATCACGCGGTGGCGAGCAGTGCTGCTCGGCTCTTGGCCGTCGGGTTTTCTGCGGTTGCCGCGAGCGCCGATTTTTCAGGGCTGGCACCGGGCCCATACTTTACGACCGCAGGGGACGGGACGTTGATCGCGTTTGTGCGGCCTCGGCGACCGGTTCAGGGCTTTCGGATCGTGGGTGCGCACACCGATAGTCCAAACTTGCGACTGAAGCCACGGGCGCTCTACGAAAAGGCCGGCTATCTGCAACTCGGCGTCGAGGTCTACGGTGGCGTGCTGCTCAATAGTTGGCTCGATCGCGACCTGATCCTGTCGGGACGGGTGATCGTCCGGGGAGACGATGAGCGATTGTCGACGCGCTTGATTACGCTCAAGCAGCCAATTGTTCGAGTGCCGCAGCTTGCCATTCACCTCGATCGCGAAATCAGCGAAAAAGGCCTGCTGCTCAATCGCCAAGAACACATGGTCCCGATTCTTGGGCTTGGGGATCCCAAGAACCCGCGTTCGAACGGAGACAGCGCGCTGCTGGCCGAGCTTTGTGCCCACGAGTTAAGACTCAGTCCAAAACAGATCGTGGGCTGGGAGCTGCATCTTCACGACAGCTTGCCAGCGACGCGGGCGGGTCTTGGCAACGAGCTGATTTTGGCTCCGCGACTCGACAACCTGGCGATGTGTCACGCGGGACTGGAAGCGCTGCTGCGGACGTTTGGGATCGACGATGACAGTGGCTATGCGAAAGTGGTGGCACTGTTTGACCACGAAGAGGTCGGATCGAGCAGCGACCACGGTGCCCAGTCGGCGCTGTTGCCTCGGGTGCTCGAACGGCTGGTGCTATCGACGGGCGGGAGTCGCGAGAGTTATCACCAAGCGCTCGGTCGTTCGCTGTGTGCTTCGACGGACATGGCCCATGCCGTGCATCCCAACTACGCCGATCGTCACGAGCCGAACCACCGACCGTTACTCAACGGTGGGCCGGTCGTAAAGTACAACTCACAGCAGCGCTACGCGACCTCGTTACCGACGGCAACCGCTATCTTTGAGCTGGGCAAACAGGCGGGCGTCGAGGTGCAGCAGTACGTCCATCGCACCGACCTCCCTTGTGGCAGCACCATCGGCCCGATTGTGTCGACGCTGTTGGGGATTCCGACGGTGGATCTGGGCAACCCGATGCTGAGCATGCACTCGGTACGAGAGATGGCCGGGGCTGCGGATCCCGAAAAGATGTCGCGGCTACTTGCCCGCTTTTTGCTCAGCCGTGATCCCGTCTGAGCCAAGCCGCATCAAAACAGTCGCGCATCAAGGTTTGGGAAGAGATTGTCGCGGGACTCGCAGTCCGCGAGGAAGGCTTCGTCGATGGTCCCGGCTTCGATGTCTGCGGCGAGTCGGCCAAATCGCTGAAGGTGCATGCGGACCCTCGACTCGGCGTACGAGACAGCGGTACCGGTCTTCATAATAAACGCCCAGTCGGAAGACTGCATCAGCAGTAGCTCTCGTCCTGCCTGCGCGAGTGCCCGCTGGAGGAGCGTCACCTTCGCATCGTCCTCTTTGGCCACAAACTTTCCGACCAGCTCGTGCAGCTTGGTTTCGGCGTGGTGGATGTGACGATAAATCCAGTCGTTGCTGTTATCGATCCATACCGCCGAGTAACCGCCTTCGCCCCACGACGAGGGTGCCGGATCGCAAACGGCGTTGACCGGATAGTCGCTGAGGTACCCGGATGCCGTCTGAAGCTGCACCTCGCTGTCCGGTTGGCTGCACAGGCGCAGCACCTCGCCGAGGAACGTTGGTCCCTCGAACCACCAGTGCCCGAACAGCTCGGCATCATACGGCGACACGATGATCGGGCGACGATCCATGCGCTGCGACAGCCACGACACCTGCGCCTGCCGTTTTTCAACGAAGTCTCGCGCATGCTCACGGGCCCTGATGCGTGCAGCCTCGGGCGAGTACATCGCTTTGTCCTGCAAGTCGATGCGCGGTCCGGTTACGCGATGGTACTTGTAGCCGGTGTGAACACGAATCCCGTCGGGATGGATGTACGGCGCGATCTCTTCCAACGAGCGATCGAAACCGATATCGCGATAGAAATCGCGATAGACACCATCGGCAGGATAGCCCTCGGTCGATGACCAAACCTGCTTCGAGGACATTAGATCACGGCCAAACGCAGCCACCCCGGAGCGAGTAAAGATCGGTGCATGCAATCCGAGTGGAGGCCGAGGCCGCGCATAGGTCAGGCCGTGTGCGTCGAGGAAGAAGAAGCGAAGGTTTAGCTCACCGAGCAGCTCATCGAGCCCATCGACATAACCGCACTCCGGGAGCCAGATGCCGCGAGGATAGCGACCAAAACACTCGCGATAGTGACGCACCGCGATGAGTAGCTGCGCCCGCCGGGCTGATGGCTCCCGAATCACCGGCAGATAGGCATGGGTGGCGCAGGTGGTGATGATTTCCAGCGCGCCGCGCTCCTGCAGGTTGGCAAATGCGGCGACCAGATCCCCATCGAGAGAGCGGTACAGTGCCCGCAGCTCGGTAAAGCGCGACAGATAGAAGCGCACCAGCTCGGCCTGCACCGGGTTGTCTTTGGTGCGGCTTAGCTCGTCCTCGCCAAGGCGCAGCAAGCGGTCGAGATACGCCCGATAGCGCTCGCCGAGCAGTGTATCGCGGAGCATCGAGCACAGCGTTGGCGATAGCGATAGCGTCAGGCAAGGTGTCGAGCCAGCCCTAAGAAGCTGGGTCAGCTCGGAAATCAGCGGCAGGTACGTGGCCGTGATCGCCTCGTAGAGCCAGTTTTCCTCCAAGTGATACGGATTTTCGGGGTGCCGCACAAACGGTAGGTGTGCGTGCAGAAGTAGGAGTAAGTCACCCCGAGCACTGGCGGACATTAGAGCCCTCCGCTCTTCCCCGGTGGATGGCTGCTGCTGGGAGATCCACCCGATGGTGCATCGACAATCCACTCGGATTCATGAACTGGCAGTTGGTTGGCGAGCGGCATGGTGCCGGTGCGCCAGGGGAGTGCGCGCTCTTGGTGCGGCTGCTCGGGCCTGGACAGAACGATGTGTTCGCGCTGCTTGCCGTCGCTGTGGACCGGCTGGACATGGGCCCACTCGACCGCTGTTTCCGTCGACGGCTGCGTGGGGGGCAAGCGCAGCGGGTGCGACTGGGCGATCGGCGAAAACAGACCTTCTGCGGTCAGCAGACCGACGGCGGCGCGGAGATGGGCTCCAGCGCGAGGCGACTCCAGGTACTTTTTGCCGTGGCGAGCGTGAAGATGCAGATCACGGATCTCGCGGTGTTCGCGACCACCCGTCGCCGCTTGGGTTGTCACAAAGATCCGGAGCACCAGCCGACCGGCACCTTCCGCGATCCCGAGCTGCCGGTGCGCCGTCGCAAACCCCGCGTCCGTTACTTCCCAGTAGATGAAGTACCAGTGCGGGTCTTTCGAGAGGATCTCAACCTCGTCGCGCCCATACGTCTCCGGAAGATCGCCGTCGTGCGAGCGCTCGTGTCCGCCGCCGGTCCGTCGTTTGGACTTGGGATCGGGCACCGCTTGTTCGCTTCTGCCGACGTCTTTGGGATGACTCACCACCGACGTCGCATCCTCCCCGGTTTGGGTCGGCAAGGCGTTTGCTTCCGTGTCTTTGGTGAAAACCATGGCAACTCCATCTTCGCCGCTTGGCTTCGGCTCGTCGTCGTGGCCTAGCGTCGTTCCCCAGTAAGCTGTCTGACGGTGGCAATATCGCTGCGGATCTGCGCGACCAGCTCCACCACCGAAGGAAACTTCCGCTCGTCACGCAGCCTGGCCACAAAACAAAGTCGCAGCTCGCGGTCATACAGCGAAGGCAGTTCGACTCCGTCGCCAACCAAGAGATGCGCTTCCACGGACAGCGGCGGTTCCTTGGCTGCGAAAGCAGAAGGGCCCAGGAATGTTGGATTATATCCGACGTTCACTGCGGCGGGGTGGCTTGCCTCGACCATCGGAATGTCGGACGGAAAAGACGAGCCAGCAGCGGTCAAGATCTCGGCCCACGCTGCATAGACACCGGGCTTCAGCTTGACATCGCTGTGACAGCGCAGGTTGGCAGTCGGAACCGAGATCGTGCGACCGCGACCCGCGCCGTGGACGACGGTTCCTTCCAGTTCGGCTGGCCGACCGAGGAGTAGCGCAGCCCGATCGAGGTCGCCATCGCTGAGCGCCCGACGAATGAGCGTCGAGGAGCATGTCACTTGTTCACTGCCTGGGGTTGTGACCGAGACGGCAGAGAGCACCGTGACCTGGGCTCCCTGCGATTCGCCGAGTATTTTCGCGAGCAGCGCACCGTCGCCCGTCCTACCACGGCCGAACCGAAAGTCGTGGCCGACACAAACGGCGCGCAGCTTGGGACCGGCCAGCAGGATTCGTTCGACAAATTCGGTCGCGGTAAGTTGTGCAAACGCTGCATCAAAGCGCTGCTCGATGACGAAATCGGCACCCGCGAGCAACAGCAACTCTCGCTTACGCCGTGCCGACAGGAGCAACGACGGAGCACTCTGGGGTGAAATCACCGTCGCTGGATGTGGTGCAAACGTCATCGCCACCACTTTGCCGCTCGCCCCGACCCGTTCGCGAGCCGATGCAATGAGCGCTTGGTGACCGCGATGGACTCCATCGAAGTTTCCGATGACCAGCGCGCAGGACTCTGTCTGCGAGACAGAAGCCGCGAACTCCTCGTAGCTGGCAAAGACTGGCATGGTGTCGAGCGGCAATTGGCACCGCCGGGCGGGCGGTATAGCGCGGAGCGGCGAAGATGTCTAGCGGGCTACAAGCAAGCACAGCCGGGAATGCCGACGGAGCCGAGGACGGCAGCCGTTTTGGTTACGCCGCCTTCTTCTTTTTCTTCTGGTACAGGAAGTATCCGCCAGCGCCCATCGCGACGAAGACCAGCGTGAGCAGGATGGGGCTGTGGGCGATGATCGAGATCAGAATTGTCACCACTGACAAGATGAAGGCGATCGGAAACATCACCACACTCACCAGGAAGCGACCTGCCGAGCCGAGGAACGGGATGATATCGAGCAGCGTGTTGATCGGGCCAAAGAACAGGATCAGGCCGAACCACATCATTAGGAAGCCGACGAGCCGCAACACCCAACCAACGGTTTTGTGCTCGCTGGCGAGCGTCTGAATCGCTTCCTCGCGGGATCCGGGCAACGCCCGAAACAGCGAAGTTTCCTTGTCTTTGTAGGCGCGCATCGAGCCACCATCGAGCTGACCGAACAGCGTCACTTTGGCACCGGGACGCAGGGCCGAAAATTCGATGCGGACGTCTCCGATCTCGGGCTGGCTGAGCGTGCCCGAACCTCGGAACAGATACTTGTCATCGACGAGGGCGTAGCCCTGTGGTTTGCGGGCAGCGATTGCGTCGGCTTTGCGCTCGGCCTTGCCGACCTCGGCGGGGGCTGGACGAGGCTTCTTGACCGAACGACCCTTCCGTTTCTTCTTTTTGCTTTTCTTGTCTTCGCTGGCGTCGTCGGCTTTGTCCGCAGCCGGCTTCACCGCATCGCCATCGGGCTTGGCTGCATCCGCAGCCGGCTTGGCCTCGGCACCGTCGGTCTTGGCCTCATCGGCGGGTTTGGTTTCATCGGCCCCAGCGCCCTTGACCATATCGGCGGTTAGCTTGAGCGGCTCGGCACTCGGCAGGCTGGCTTCTTGGGGCTCGAAGGGGTAGGCACCGACCGTGGCCTTCTGCGCAAAAAAGCTAGCGTCCTGAATGGGCAGCGCGATGTTTTCGTGCCCCTTTGGATTTTCCATCTCCGTCGGTAGCTTTGGTTTGGCGGTCCATCCCTTGGTGTAAGTGACCGTGCGGGTCTCGACCTTCTTGCCGCCCGTCTTCTTTTCCGTCGAGGTCTTGACGTTTTCTACCCAAGCCCACATCTGTACGTTGCGGTGCAGGCTCAGATAGCTGCCGGGATGAAGCAACTCTGGATCGCCGACCTTCTCATCGGTCTTGAGGTCACCGGTGACCGAAACGAACTTGCCATTTAGGCTGCTGTCGACGCTGGCAGGGTTTGCCACCACCGATTTTTTGGCGACCTCCGAGAGATCGACGCGGCCCTCGTTCATCCAAAGCACGATGAACGAGCAAATAAATAGCAAGCCACCAACGGCGACACCCTTGATGGAGTCAACCAAATTGGTGCCAAGCCCCTTCTCTTCTACCGACGTGAACTGGTCAGACATGTTGTCCTCGATTGCGCATGAATGTACCCCTCCTCACCATTACGCCGCCCCCCAAAAACCAAGACGGTTCAAGGTATCACAGCCAACAGAGTCGTCTCAACTTTGCAATCACTGAGGCTTTCTGCGGATCGGCAACAAGTTTCTCTTCGCTATGTTATTGTAAGAACAGGCAACATTTTTATTCGAGAGGTCCCCATGTTGCGCCGAACAAGCAGCCGCAAGAATCAAACTGTACGCCGCGAAGTTTCGACTCGCTCTGTTGCGGAAGGCTGTGAGCTGGGACCCGTTCCGCTGCACCTGGAGCTTTCCGTTCCCGACGCAGTCGCACGCTATTCCAACTCGATGACGACCACCCCGGCAGAAAAGCCCGCCGGTTCGTGTGTGATCGTCATAAACCTTCATAGCGAGGATTCGGAAGACGAGTAAGCGTCTCGTCGCGCCTTACGTCGGCGGATGTCGCGGCGGTAGTCGACCCGCAGCAAGCTCACGCCACAGTTCAAGGAGCTGTCGTCTGGAATCCTCTGGGCTTTTTTGGTTATCAATGATCCAGGTGGCAGCCTCTCGACGGGCTGCACGAGTTGCCTGCGATTTGATACGAGCGCGGGCCTCGGTTTCAGACAGACCACCGCGACTGACCGCTCGGCTGACCTGAAGCTCTTCAGGGATATCGACGACGATCAATCCGTCGAGTCCTTGATAGATGTTGTTTTCGACGATCAGTGCGGCTTCGTAGACGATCACTGTTGCGCCGCTCTGCATGGCCAGTTGCATCCGGCGCGCACTTTCAGCCGCGATGGCTGGGTGGGTGATCTGGTTGAGGAGGCGACGGGCCGAATCGTCGCCAAAGACTCGAGCTGCGAGCTGTTTGCGGTCAAGGGCAGGCTCTTCCCCGCCTTGCTCTGCCTGTTCCATCAGCACCGATGGACCAAACGCCGCAACGATTTGGCGATAGGCGGGCTGACCCGGCTTCACCACATCGCGGGCCACCTCATCCGCGTCGATGACAGTCGCCCCGAACTCGCGCAGCTGTCGGCCGATGGTGCTTTTACCGGACGCAATTCCGCCAGTCAGACCGACAACCAAGGGTCGGTTCATCGTGCGCTCACAGCATGCAACCTGGTGCCGGGGTATCGACGCAGGGTGTAGGTACGCAGCCCCACTGCTGGGTTCCCTTGTCCATGGTGCACTTGGCCCCATCGCCACAGGTGTTGGTGCCAGCATCGGGAGCGCACTGCTGAGTACAGAAGTACGTCGGCCTGGATGGATCTTGCAGAAGCTGCGAGCAGATGGTGGCCGAGCTGTTGGTGCGACACTCGACCCCGGCTGCGCTCGTGCAGTATTTGCCTACACCGAGACTGTTTCCGGGATCACCGGGCTTGCCACAACAGGACCGTGTGGCCATGTCGCCAGCGTCGTTGGTCACTTCTTCTTTGGTACAGGCAACGACAGCGACAGTTAGAAAGCCAAAGCAGGCCAGGGAGATGAGGGTGGATGTGCGAACGTGTGTCATGACTCGCGGAGCGTATCAATGCGAGTCCAGGTGTCAATCCTGGCGGGAACCAGCCAATCCGGTCGCGACCCGGCTGCTCGTTAGTGCTTGGCTGGCGTTGCGGGGGCCCCCGGCGCTGCTGGTGCGGTGGGGGCAGTCGCCGGAGCAGTGGCACCGATCGCATCGATGTTCAGGCCTAGGATGGCCAGCTCAGTGCCCGAGAAGAAGAAGCCGGCTTCGCGACGTACATTTTCTGGCGAATCACTGCCATGGACCGCGTTCTGGCTGACGTCGGTGCCAAATTTTTGCCGAAGTGTGCCGGGCGCAGCCTTCTTCGAGTCGGTGGCACCCATTAGGTCGCGATACTTGTGAATCGCGTTTTCGCCCTCGAGTACCAGCGCCATGATCGGCCCCGACGACATAAAGTCGGTCAAACCCTCGAAGAACTTCTTGCCCGTGTGGACCGCGTAGAAGATCTTGGCCTGCTCCTTCGACAGCCTGGTCATACGGACCGCGACCGGCTTCAAGCCCGATGACGCCATGTCTTGGATGATGTGCCAGGTGCTGCCCTTGCCAACGGCATCGGGCTTGACCATCGCCAGGGTGTATTCGATAGCCATATGAAGAGATCTCCTTCAGAGGGTTGGTCAGCGCTACGTCTTGCAGCACATGACCGCTTTGGGCGACGATTTTGAACCAGGTCGAGGCGGAAGGAAAGCTCGATCCAGACCTCGCCGGTCGGGCTAGGGTCGCACCGCGATGGCGTCGATTTCGATCAGGGCACCACGTGGCAGGCCTGCCGCTTGGATGGTTGTTCGCGCCGGAGGTTCGTTTGGGAAGCAGCGACCATAGATGCCGTTAACGGTCGCAAAGTCACCCATGTTGCCCAGGTAGATTGTGCAGCGTACGACATGCTGGAAATCACAGCCTGCCGCACTGAGCACCGCCTGTAGGTTTTTCATGACCTGCTCGGTCTGGGCGGCCACATCGCCAGCGCCCACAAGCTGGCCGGTTTCGGGCGACAGCGGAATTTGCCCAGAGCAAAACACGAGGTTGCCGGTCACGATGGCCTGCGAATACGGCCCAATCGCCGCTGGTGCCGAAGAGGTCGAGACTACTGTGCGTGCTGGATTCATAGACACGCTTTTTATCACAGTAGGACGTACTGGAACTTCCGACAAACGTCAGCGTATGATCGTCGGCCATGAGCATCGTAGCCCGACACCTTGTGACCCCACGACTCGACATCAAGTTCCTGGACACTGGCGGCGCTGGACAGCCGGTGGTGTTTGTTCACGGCAACATCTCGACCGGTGAGTTCTTTTCGGACCTGCTGCTCAAGTTGCCTGCCCAGTATCGCGGGATCGCGCCCGATCTACGCGGCTTTGGCGACACCGAGCCGAAGCCGATCGATGCCACGCGGGGCGTGGATGACTTCGTCGATGATCTCCACAGCCTGCTCACCACGCTCGAAGGCGTCGCGGGAAAGCGCGTCGTGTTGTGTGGCTGGTCCGTGGGTGGCTCGGTGGTGATGCGTTACGCGATGAAGTATCCCGATCAAGTGGCCGGTCTGGTGCTGGAAGCCCCAATGTCGCCATATGGCTTCGGTGGAACCCGTGATGCCGTGGGTACGCCGTGCTTTGCGGACTTCGCAGGCTCTGGTGCCGGGACCGCCAGCCCGCAGTTTGTCGAGTGTCTGGCCAAAAAGGATCGCAGCGCGGACAGCGACTTTTCGCCACGCAAGATCGTCCGCAGCTTCCTGTTCAAATCGGGCTACCAGTTGCCGGCCGAAGAGGAAGATCGCCTGGTCGATGAGATTCTGAAGACTCAACTTGGGGCCGATCATTATCCCGGCGATGTCGCTGGATCGGCGAACTGGCCGACGCTGGCTCCGGGTGTGCGGGGCATGAACAACGCGATTTCGGCCAAGTTTGTGAACCTATCGGGATTTGCCAAGGTTTCGCCGCAACCGAAGGTGCTGTGGATTCGAGGCACCGACGACCAGATCGTGTCAGATACGTCGCTGTTTTGTTTTGGATTTCTCGGCAAGCTGGGGGTGATTCCGGGCTGGCCGGGCGACGAGTCGTATCCGCCACAGCCGATGGTGTCGCAGATGCGAGCGCTGCTCAGCGACTATCGCGCCCACGGTGGTAAGTTTGAGGAAGTGGTGCTGTCCGACTGTGGGCACTCGCCGCATCTAGAGAAACCGACGGAGTTCCGTGAAAAGCTCCTCGGTTTCCTGGCCGAACTGGGCGTCTAGGCGCTGGCCTTTTTGGTCTTCAAGGCGGCGTGGGCAGCGGCGAGACGAGCGATCGGCACTCGGTAAGGCGAACACGACACGTAGTCGAGCCCGAGCTTGTGACACAGCGCAATGCTCTCGGGATCGCCGCCGTGCTCGCCGCAGATGCCGACTTCCAGGCCGGGCCGCGTTTGGCGACCGAGTCGCACCGCCATCTCCATCAGCTTGCCGACGCCGCGCTCATCTAGGGTCGCGAACGGATTTTTCGGCAGCAGTCCCCGAGACAGGTACTCGACCAGGAAGCTGGCCTCTGCATCATCGCGAGAGATTCCGAACGTGGTCTGCGTCAGGTCGTTGGTGCCAAACGAGAAAAACTCGGCAAACTCGGCGATCTGATCGGCGGTGAGTGCTGCGCGTGGAATCTCGATCATCGTACCGAACTGGTACTCGACGGAGATACCCTGCTCGGCCATGACTTTTTTGGCTTCGGCTTCGAGGAGTGTGCGCTCCATCTGGAGCTCACTCGACAGCGCGACGAGCGGAATCATGATCTTGGGCTTCACGACGATGCCATCGCGCTGGCAGGCGCAGGCCGCCTCGAAAATGGCGCGAACCTGCATCCTGGTCAGCTCGGGCAGGTGGATGCCGAGACGGACTCCGCGTAGACCGAGCATTGGGTTCTGTTCACGCAAAAACTGCACCGCATGCAGCATCCGCTGCTTCACATCGAGTTCATTGTGCAGGAGCTCGGAATCGCCGTCGCTCAACTTGATGCGGGTTTCCAAGATCGCCACTTCGCGGAGCAGCTCATCGTGACTCGGTAAAAACTCGTGCAGCGGCGGATCGATCAGGCGAATCGTCACGGGCAGGCCGTTCATGATGCGGAACAATCCATCGAAATCGGCGCGCTGGAACGGGAGCAATCGACGGAGCGGCTCGACACGCTCGGCATCGCTGCGGGCCAGGATCATGGCCTGGATGTGCGGGAGCCGCTCGGGCTCGAAGAACATGTGCTCGGTACGACACAGTCCAATACCCTGGGCCCCGTAGTCGCGGGCTCGCTTGGCGTCGCGGGGATAGTCGGCGTTGGCCCACACCCCAAGCCGACGGAAGCGATCGGCCATCCCGAGCAGCTTCAGCAGGTAGGGATCGCGAATGTCGGGGAGCACCGTCTGAAGCTGGCCCGCGAACACCTCGCCGGTGGTGCCATCGATCGAGACGAAGTCGCCCTCTTTGAAGACGCGGCCACCGACACTGAATGTGCGGTTGTTGACGTCGATATCAAGGGCGGCTGCTCCGACGACAGCGGGCTTGCCGAATTGACGGGTGACGAGCGCGGCGTGGCTGGTGCGTCCACCTCGGCTGGTGAGGACGCCTCGTGCGGCGAGGATGCCGTGGACATCGTCGGGCTTGGTTTCAGCGCGAACCAGAATCACGGCCTTTTTGTCGACCTTGGCGAGTCGCTCGGCGGTGTCGGCATCGAAGGCGATTTCTCCGACGGCCGCACCCGGTGCGACGTTGAGCCCCGTCGCAATCAGATCGCCAGCGGCTTTTCGTTCCTTTTTGGCCTTGGGGTCAAACTGCGGGTGGAGGAAATACTCGATGTGACTCGGCGAGACGCGTAGGACCGCTTCCTCGGCAGAGATGAGCCCCTCGCTACAAAGGTCGACGCTGAGGCGGACGGCGGCCTGGGCGGTACGTTTGGCATCGCGAGTTTGCAGGATCCACAGCTTGCCGCGCTCGATGGTGAACTCGACGTCTTGGACATCACGGTAGTGGCGCTCGAGCTTTTGGCAGATGTCGCGAAACTCAGCAAAGATCGCCGGCATCTTGGTTCCTAGGGCGGCGATGCGATCGGTCTGACGGGTGCCGGAGACGACGTCTTCGCCTTGGGCGTTGACCAAAAAGTCGCCCTCCAGCTCGTTTTCGCCAGTCGAGACGTTGCGCGTTGTGGCGACGCCGGTGCCCGAGGTTTCACCGAGGTTGCCGAAGATCATCGCAACGATGCAGACGGCCGTGCCGAGGTTGTCCGCGATGTTCGAGGCACGGCGGTAGTCGATGGCGCGTTTGCCGTTCCACGAGCGGAACACCGCCTCGGTGGCCAATCGGAGCTGCTCGTAGGGATCGTCGGGCATGCTGTGGCCGGCGAGCTTGGCGATGATCGACTTGAACTCATCGGTAATCCGACGGAGGTCCGCCTCGCTGAGGCTGGCATCGTTTTCGACGCCGCTCTGCTTACGGGCGTGGGCCAACACTTCCTCGAACGGCTCGTCGGGAAGATTCAGTACAACAGTGCCAAACATCTGTACCAAGCGACGGTAGGAGTCGTATACAAAGCGCGAGTCACCGGTTAGCTTGGCCATTCCGGCGGCGACTGCCTCGTTGAGGCCGATGTTCAACACGGTGTCCATCATTCCGGGCATCGAGAATTTGGCCCCAGAGCGACAGGAGACGAGCAGCGGATTGCTTGGATCACCAAGGCGCTTGCCGGTCAGTTCTTCGACGCGGCGAAGCGCGGCCAGCTCTTCTTCCCACATCCCGGCGGGAAACTTGGCACCCTCGGCGAGGAAGGCATTACAGGCGGCCGTGGTGACGATAAAGCCCGGTGGGACAGGTACGCCAATCCGCACCATGTCGGCGAGGTTTGCTCCTTTGCCTCCCAGGAGTCCTCGAACTCCGTCCCAAGAGCCACAATTCTGCTCTGCGGCATCGAGTTCCGAAAACAGATATACCCACTTGGCAGAGCTTGTCTGGAAAGGGGTTGCGGCTTGAGCGGACATGATGAGATACCTCCTATCGACCGATTCTTTAGGGTCTGTTCTAGCAACTTGAGTACGCGGGCAGAGTAACACCAGCCGTATTTCGAGTAGGGCGAGCAGGGCACGATGGACAAAGGGCAAACGATGACTGCTGGGGGGTCCACTTTGGCTGTCGCCGGTCCGCTGCGGCTGGATGTTGCGGGGATCGGGCGGCTGATTGC
>CALLYL010000166.1 GCA_937859535.1 uncultured Myxococcales bacterium | reverse complement strand
CCTTGGTCGGAATAATGTCCGTAGCCGACAAATTGTGACAAGCAGGCCGGCTGTAGGCCACGTTCGGGCGAGTACCCGTCGAGCATCGAAAGATCGTTCCCACCTGAGAGAGCTCGTCTACACTGCGCCTTCGTTGCCAATCGTCGCTCCATGGATGGAACCGCTCCGCATGGACAGATAGCCAAACCTCTGACCCACAGTAGTTCGATGAAACGTACTGAAACCTACGCTCCAGCGAGGACGGAAAGTCCGAGCAAACACCCCTGAATTAAGAGCTCTCACGATAGCTCGCGACAATTCGTTAATGCGGACGCTTAGCCGAATTATGAACGGACTCCTAACGACCACATTTGGTGACGGAGTTTGGAGTCATGAGGAGTGCGAACAGAGTCCACAAGGGAGTCCAGAGCAGAGAGGCCGAAGGACATTACGGAGCGGAAGGAACGCAGCGCAGAGCGGTCGGGTACGTTCGTGTCTCTACAGACATGCAGGCGATGGAAGGGCTATCTTTGGAGGCTCAACAGAGCGCGATTGAGGGATACTGCGCACTGCACGGTATCAAGCTCGTTCGGACCTTCAAAGATGTGATGTCGGGAGGCAAGGATGTCCGGCCAGGCTTGCAAGAAGCGCTAAGTACGTTGCAGCGATCTGCGGATATCCTAATCGTACTCAAATTCGACAGACTCAGTCGATCGATCAAACACTTCTGCGAGCTATACGAACGCTACTTCAAAGACGGAACGAAAGAGCTTGTGGCGATTCGGGAATCGATCCGGCTCGACTCATCACTGGGGCGGGCGCTGGTGGGCATCTTGCTTGTGTTCGCGCAGATGGAACGGGAGGCAACAGGGGAGCGGACACGGGAAGCCATCCAGCACATAAGAAAGAGCGGATATCACTTTGGGAAGGTGCCGTATGGGAAGCGTAGGATTCCGGCCCCTGATAATCCACGCATGAAGTTGCTGGTGGATGATGATGAAGAGCTAGCGGTCATTGCGCAGATCAAGTCGTGGGCAATGGAGGGAGTCGGAGCCACTGAGATGGCTCGACGACTGAACGCAAAAGGAACCAAGCCGCCACAGGGAGAGAAGTGGACCAAGAGCCTGATCTACAACCTTAGGCTGCGCCTGAGCCACATCTGTCCGAAGCCGCACAACGAGCGTCCCTATAGCGATAGCGAGGTCAAGGAGCGCATCTTTGACCTCAGAGCGCATGGTCACACGCTAAGGCAAATCGCATCGATCCTAAACGAGCAAGGATGGATTCCGCTCAAGGGTCGTCAGTTTACCGAACAGAACGTGCATCGACTCCTTGCACGCAGCGATCCGGCCAAGCTGCTAAGCCCGAGGCGCTACTTAGAGATGATGCTGACCAAGATGGAGCGAGCGCATGTTCTGGAGAATCCCCGCCAGCCATTCGAGCGGCCTGGGTTCCCAACGCTGGCGAAGCTACTCGAAGAGGCGGGGTACAAAACGCCGAAGGGTCATGACCACTGGTGGCCAGCGCAGGTGCAGCAGGTGATAGAAGGGCGGTTCGAGCGCTACTACGAGGCCAGGTCAGACCAGCGCGACGGGCTTACGCGATAGCAGCTCGACGACGGCGAGGTCGTCCGAGCCAACTAGCACTTTGAGGGTCGAGACGGAAGAGAGCACAGACTTCAAAACTGGGAACGATGTTGCTCCCCGCAATCCTGATCTCCATCTCCGAAGTGTCCAGGTAGAAGACCTCCACATCAGCAAGTCTAGCAGTCACTCGTGCGACGTGCGTCGCGGCACTGTAGTGCTTACCGCCGCCACGGCCACCTGGGCAGTAAGTTGTTTCAAGCCCTTGACGTGTTGCTGTGGGTAACTGGTTCAATATTTGGTATGCGGTCAAAAAGGCTGGCGCTCGTCCCTTTCCTTTCTTAGCAGTTTGAAGGACCGAGACGATTTCTTGGATCAACAGTGGTGCTCGCAGGCTCGGCATACAGATCTCCCAGGGTTTTTCAAACGGGGACTGATAGGTCCTGGCTGGCTCTGTCGGCGCTATCATCGCTGGCTTCTCGCTGTAGTTCTTCCAGCAACATCCCGATCGCTACCCGGATCACATCAGCGTTGCCGACGCTGGCGCGATTCCATCGCTTGCCCAAAAGCTGACGCGCCAACTCAAGCTGGGCCTTCTCACCGTCGCTGAGTCTGACGGTGGCCATATGAGGCCGAGACGCTTCCGGCGGGTCGGGGATTCGTGGTGACACGGCGGCACTATCACCAAAGTCGCTCTCGATTGGAAGCACCTCACCGACGAAATACCAAATGATATTCGACATGTATTTCTCAATGAAATACACAATGGCAGTCACAACAAAGAGGAGTGCTGTCATGTCGTCTCAGCCGACCATCGCCGCGACCTTAGACCTCACCAACGAGAACGAGCGCTTTATCTACAACCGGATTCACGGCATGCACACGGGCCGCTGGCCGTTGTGGCGGATGCTCGCCATCAGAAGGCTCGATGAGCGCATCTGTGAACTGGCCGAGCACGTTCCTCGCCGACCTCGAAAACGGCGACGCTTCGCGGTGGTTCACTGGAGCATCAACCCGCCCGGTCTGTCTTGGATGGACTACCCATCGCTCCGAGCTGCCCGCGATGCGTTCAATGCGATCTCCTGAGCATGGCAGGCTACATCTGAGCCGCCAGCTCGCGGATCTCAGACCCCCGCAGCGCTCGCTTC
>CALLYL010000165.1 GCA_937859535.1 uncultured Myxococcales bacterium | reverse complement strand
GTCACCCCGTTGGTGACGTTGACAAAGCGGTCGGGATACAGCGCCGCAAAGTCGGGTAGCAGCGTCTCTTTGAGCAGTCGACTGTGCAGCGCGGCCACGCCGTTTACCCGGTGCGAGCCGAGCGTCGCCAGATACGCCATCCGGACGCCCTTAAAGGGCAGCTCTTGCACGAGCGAAATCCGTCCCAGCCGCTCCTGATCCGCCGGATTGTTGGTCCAGACCTGACGCAAAAAGCGATGGTTGATCTCGTAGATGAGCTGCAAGTGGCGCGGCAGGAGCTTGCCGAGCAGCTCGACGCTCCAGACCTCCAGCGCCTCGGGCAACAGGGTGTGGTTGGTGTACGCGAAGACGCTTTCGGTGATCTGCCAGGCGGTGTCCCATGGCAGATCGTACTTGTCGATGAGAAGCCGCATCAGCTCGACAATGGCGATCGAGGGATGGGTGTCGTTGAGCTGAATCGCGACCCGCTCGGGCAGCATCATCAGGCGCTCGCGCACCGCCGCTGGATCGTGCTTGCTGCGGGCATGGTCGAGATGACGGCGGAGCAGGTCGGCAATCGCGCAGGCGACAAAGAAGTACTGCTGCTTTAGGCGCAGCTCTTTGCCCACGACCAGCAAGTCGTTTGGATACAGCACCTTGCTGATCGATTCGGAGTTGTTCTTGTCGAAGACGGCGCGCTCGTAGTCGCCGGCGTTGAACACCGTCAGGTCGAACTCTTCACTGGCGCGTGCGCTCCACAGCCGCAGGGTGTTGACGGTGTCGTTGTGATAGCCGCAGATCGGCATGTCGAACGGAATCCCGAGCACCGAGGTGGTATCGACCCAGCGCACCTGCGGGTGACCGTTGCCGTGGATCTCGGTGTGACCGTAAAAGTGGACCGGCTGCGTAAACTCGGGACGGGAGACCATCCACGGACAGCCGTAGCGGAGCCACTCCTCGGGGCGCTCGATCTGGGCCCCGTTGCGGATCACCTGATCGAAGATGCCGAACTCGTAGCGGATGCCGTAGCCGTACGCGGGCAACCCGAGTGTCGCCATGCTATCGAGGTAACACGCTGCCAGCCGTCCCAGGCCGCCGTTGCCAAGGCCCGCGTCACGCTCTTGGTCGAGCAGGTCGCCCATGTGCAGACCCAGTCCTCCAAGGACGTTCTGCGCGGTGTCATATAGCCCCAGGCTCAGCAAGTTGTTCGATAGCGCTCGCCCGAGTAGAAACTCTGCCGACAGGTAATAGACCCGCTTGGGATCTTGCTGGCGATAGGCGTCTTTGGTCCGCATCCACTTGGCGGTGACTCGGTCGCGAACCGCATAGGCCAGCGACATGTACCGGTCATGTGGCGTCGCGTGGGCGTCCTCTTTGCCCATCGTAAAATGTAGATGATCGAGGACTCCGCGTCGGAAGCCCTCTTCGCTGTAACTGGTACGGTCGTCTTCAACCTGGATGATGGGCGGAGGACAAGGCCCACCCGAAGCAGGATCAGCGTTCGACATACGCGCATCCTACCGGACCCGGGCCATCCAAAGCAGCGCAAAACCGGGAACTGAGGTGGTGACTCGACTTAGGAGACCGGGCGCAGGGGCGACTTCGGGGGGGAGCGAAGCTCGTCAGAATCGACTATTTATCAAATAGCTTGCTGTCAAAGAGAACTTCGACGTTGGTAAGAAAGCCGCTGTTGTCGCCTTTGACCCCTTTGATCAAGTATTTACGCCCCAGTGAACCAAGCCACGCATCCACCTGGAAGACGTCCTTTCCCCAGGTGCTTGGTTTATCGATTTCACCTTCACGATTGACAATGACGTAGACGTGGCCTTTCTTCCACCCGATGACCTCAATGCGCTTCAGTTTGGTCGTCTTGGCGTTCTTGATCTTGTCCGCAATCAAGATCGAGGCAGCGGCAAAGCCATAGGTTGTGCAGATGCCGGACTTGGCCTTCTTGGTGTTTTCCAAGATTCCTTTGAATGTCCCGGTATATTCGTGCATCTTGTACACTTTGACATCAATCGACTCGCAGTTGGATGAGCCTTTGGCCGAATTGAGCGGCTCATAAAACTTCTTATCGGTCTTGCGCCACCAGGCCCGATTCCGCTGGAGGCTCTCTTTGTAGTACGCGCCATGGCTCTCATTGATCTCACCCGACCAACGCTCCACGTCGTCACAGGCGAACTTTGCCAGCTCGAACAGTTGGCTGCGCACCTCGGCTGAAAAGATGTCCGTCTCGCCATTTTTGAGCGAGCCGCCATTTTCGACCAGACTGGGGGCCAGCTCTTCATCCATGTTGTCAATCAGCCAGAACATCAAGTCATGATGGGCGAGCTTCCCTTTGAGGGTGGTCGTTCTTTCGGTGTATATGATATCTGATATCTCAACCAGTACATCAGGGTCTTTCTTCTTCTCGTAC